>JBOFRK010000207.1:0-6107 GCA_051650945.1 Alphaproteobacteria bacterium | reverse complement strand
TTATAGGGCACAATCTGCCAGCGCTTGAGGGCTGCGAACACCTGGTGTAACAGCAGGCGATCTGCGCTTACCAACGCGATGGTTTTTCCGGGCGTTTCTAAGGCTTCCCGCAGCATAAGGGCGAGGGTCTCTGCTTCTTCATGGAGAGATGCGCAGGCCAGGTAATGAATTCCTTCCCACTTCGAAGGTGCTGCAGAAGATGGTTCGGGTGAAGCTTCTTGAGAGAGGGTCTCAAACGAAGCCTGGAAGAGCTCCCTCACCAGCTGCTGGCGTTTGGGGACATGGGGCCCGAGGGAATGCTCAAGGGCCCAGGGCCATAAAGGCACGGAATCAGCTGTTCGCCCCAAGCGTTTCAAGAGCTGTTGTAAAGCATACTGGGGGTGGCAGGCTGAAACACTGGGACTTTCAGGTTGTTGGCCAAAATGTGGATCTAGCCCGGGTAATATGACTCCGCCCTTGGGGAGCGTTGCAATGGCTTTGAGCAACCCAGCTGTGGCAGGCATGGTGCCGGTGGAGCCTGCGGCCAGCACCCAACCAGATGGGGGGGATTGTTGCCATGCAGCAAGCTTCCGCTGAACCCACTGATGGTGCTGAACATAGGGTTCTGTATAGCCTTTCTCTTGCAACAATTGGGGCCAGTAAATTTGAATGATCCGCATAAAATCTAGGGTGAGCTGCCAATGGCTTGCAAACGCTTCGGGCACCAGCTGGGCCAGGTTTTCTAGGCTAACCTCCTCAATGCAAGCTTGGTCTAAAAAAGCGATGAGAGTTTCCACCAGTTGTAAAGTCATCTGGAAAGGTGGAACTTCTAGCCCTTCTTGGCGCGCCAGCTGGGTCTGCTTTTCTCGCACCAGCTGAGCCAAAAGCGCTTGGCGCACAAGGGGGGGGATGGTTTTGTGTTCAGCATCTGCGCCTGCATCAGGGTTTTCTGGAAATTCGAGGCCATCGTCTGTCCATTCCCCTAAAATTTCAATCCGAGGGAGCAGAAATGCACCTTGGTAGCACTCTAAAAGCATCTGCTTAAAGTTGGTGCCTGCCCTAGCATAGGGGAGGTATAAGGTCACATCCCCCAAGCTAATCTGATGGTCTTCACAAAATCGGGGGAGCCCCTCCACGAGGGTTTTGAGAAATGGCAAGCCTGTGGGGATGTTCCAAAGGTTTAGCAAGGGTTCACAAGCCCCCCGTCAGCGAGCCGTTGTTGCCATCTTGAAGAACCGCCATACCCCAGCATCCGGCTGCTTGGCATGGCATCATCCCCAAAGGCAAGACGAACCCAGAGAGGGTCTAGGTGTTTGAGGTGGGCTTCTCCCAGCCGCTGGGGCCATTCCAACAACACAATAGCTTGGTTGTAGGCTTCCTCAAGACCGAGCTCCCAGATTTTGGGGTCAGCTTCTTCAAGGCGATAGAGGTCCACATGCCATAAGATGCCCTGGGGTCCTTCATAGGTGAGTACCAGGTTAAACGTTGGGCTAGCCACCCCAAGGGTAGGGTCTTTTGCCCAGGCTTGAATGAGGGCCCGAGAAAACGCGGTTTTACCAACCCCTAAAGGTCCTTCAAGGAAAAGGACATCCCCCGGTTGAAGCAGGAGGGCGAGTGCCGAGGCTTGCTCCTGAGTTTGGGAAGGATCTGTCAGAGCAATTTTAAAAAAATCATCCATGCTGAAGCCATGCCCGAAGCAGGGGGCCCCAAAGGTCTGCTGTGACGTGGAGGACTAAGCAGATCAGAGCCGTTACAAAGGAGACAACCACCACCTTCAACCTCAAGAAGGGGCGCTCCGGGGCACCTGGGTCAACCCACGGATCCGTCCCAGGCTCAACCTCTGGGGTAAACCCAACAAAAGCTTTAGATTTGCCAAGCCCCCAGGGCAGTGCTATGAAAAAAAGGATCCACCACACCATGATGTACGTTGCCAGGAGTGTGACGAGATTCATGAATTTCCTCTTTTCTTTTCTACCAGATGCGGTTGAAACAGGATCTCAAGCTGTTTTTGGGATGCTGGTTCCATCACCACCTCAATGTCTATCACACGAACATGTTCTTGGAAACGCTTCGGGATTCTGACCCAGTCTTTTGCCGTTGTCACAAGGGTTGCGCCGTGTTGAAAGGCTTCATGGGTAAGCTTTTCAACGTCATCAACCGTATAAGGGTGATGGTCTGGGAACGCTTCAAAACCAACAAGCTTCCCTTGAAGCTGTTCCAAGGTATGCTTGAATTTTTCGGGAAATCCAATGCCTGCGAACCCAAAAATTTTTGCATCCAGAGGCAGATCTGTTATAGGCTTCATCCAAGCTTTTAGCAAAGGGAGCTTCGGTGCGTTGTGTTGCAGAATTTTCAAAAGGCTCGGGGAAGGAGTGGCCATCACCACAACAGCGCATGCTTTGCTAAGCCCTTCTTTGATTGATTCCCTTAAAGGACCTGCCGGAAGCAAAAAACCATTTCCAAAGCCTTGTTTTCCATCTACCACCACCAACGACACCTCTTTGTTTAGCGAGCCATGTTGATGTGCGTCATCCAGCAACAACACGGTGTTGGGGGGGAGGTCTTTTAACAGAGGAAGCACCTGGCTCCGGGGAGAGGCGAGATAGACCTGGGCGCGTTTGGCTAATAAGAGGGCCTCATCTCCAACATCTTCAAAGGTGTGTTGTTGGGGGTCCACAGCCAAAGGGCTTTTCAGACGGCCGCCATACCCTCGGGTTACCACCCGAGGCTCTAGACCCTTTGCTTTTAAAAAATCAATCAACCAGAGAGTTAAAGGCGTCTTGCCAGCTCCTCCTACCACCAGGTTCCCAATGGAAAAAACGGGGTAGGGGGCTTGGGCAGCTGGCTTCGCCAGGGTTTGTTTCAACCAGGCGAGGAGGCGAAATAGGCAAGACAATGGCCACAAACCATAGGCCCATAAGGTGGGGAGTGCCTTCCACCAAAATTTTGGCGCTTTCCAGCATAGCTGCCGCCGCTTAAGCTTGGATGATGTCAAGCATGTCATCTAAAATCTTTTCGCAAGAGGTGAGCAGCTGCCGCCCCCGTTGTTGGTAGGGCCGCTGGGTTTCAGGATTGCTTAAAAAATCACCCAAGGCCTTCAAAAGCTCCTCAGGGGGAAGCTGAACAGCCGCTTGGGCGTCTTGAAACGTTTGTGAAATCTCAAGGTTATGTTCCATAAAAGGACCATGCACGATGCAACAGCCTTGTTGGGCTGGCTCAACCAAATTATGCCCCCCAATTTTTGGCAAGAATGAGCCTCCCATCACCACCAGGTCGTGCAAGGCATAGAGTTCGCCCACGTTTCCCAAAGTATCCCCCAGCACCACCTGAATCGCTCCAAAAGAGCGGGGATTTTGAAGCCAGAGAGAAAGGCGTTGGTAAGAAAGCCCTTTTTGTTGGAGAAGGAGCTCAACTTCCTCTCCCCGGCTGATGTGCCGAGGGCATAAAAATAAAAGCAACTCTGGAAAGCTCTCCAGAAGCTCAGCATGAAGTTTGATCAGCAAGCTTTCTTCTTCCTCGTGGGTGTTAGAAGCAAGCCACAGGCGCCTTCCCAAGCAAGCTGTTTTGAGGGACGCTACAAGGCTTTCATCCACGGGTAAGGGCGGAAGGGTCAGCTTTAAATTGCCTGTTACCTGAACGATTTCCGCACCCAGTTGGCGCAAGCGCTGGGCCTGGATTTGGGAAGGCGTCAGACAAATTTTAAACGTGCTCAACAGGCTGCGTGACAGGAGAGGAACCCACAGCCAGCGGAGAAAGCTTTGCTCAGAAACCCTGCCATTCAGGAGAAAGGCGGGGATCTCCTTGCGGCGAACTTCCCTCAGCAGAAAAGGCCAAAAATCAGACTCGATGAAGAAAGCTCTCTCCGGTTTCCAATAATCCAGAAAACGCTGCACAACCCTGGGTGCATCCAGGGGGAGCATCTGGTGGAAAGCGCGGCCTGGCAATGAGGTGCGCATCAACGTTGCCGAGTCTTTCGTAACGGTTGTCACCAAAATGGAGAGGCTTGGGTCTGCGGCCAAAAGCTTTTGGATAAGGCCCAAAGCCGCGCGGGACTCTCCAATGCTAGCGCCATGGATCCAAATCAGCCGTCCTGCGGGGCGGGCCATAGAAGGCGCTGCCCATTTTTCTTGCACCCGTTGGGGGTTTTCCTTCCCTTTTTGTAAGCGAACCCAAAGGATAAGCCACCACACGGTTTCCAAAATCAACGAAACAGCTAACCACGAAAAATGGGAGCATTTTTCTCGAAATTCAGAAGCGTACAACCTAGACCCTCAATCCAACACTTAATTTGAGGCATAACTGTTTCAGTTTATGATAAAAAAGTCAATGCCACTTTATCTGATCAGCTCGCCCCGCCAATTGCTGTTACTTAGAAAGGCGCCGCATGAACAGGTTTTCAATAAGCACATTTTTTACAAGGTCAACCCCGATGATTTTGTGACAAATAGTATCAATCCGCTTTTTTAAAGAGACCAATGTGGGGTTATAGGAGGTATCCCATATAACATCGCAAATGATATAAATATCTTTGTAGATGATGTCATGGATACGCGGAAGTTGATCTACTAAATAATTGGCTGCTTCTTCATTTTCAGCCTCTAAAATAATCCTCATTCCCATGTATCCCACAGGTTGATTGGCTCGAATGATGGGAACTTGAAAAGGCTCAAACTGAATAAATAAGCTGTCTTTTCCCTTAATTTTAGATTCTTTTTTTTCAATTCGGTCTTCCCGACTGGTGGAAGTTTGTTTTATCTCAGAAGAAAACCCAAGGGAAGGCGCTAACATGTGACAGAGCAGCCAAACCAAAAAAAAGGAAAAAATTTGGATAGCTTGATGGCTTTTATCGTTTTTTGCTTTCATCAGATCGTGGCCTCAATTTCTGAATAAGACAATCTAAAACCCCATTTACAAATGCAGGTTCCTTATCATCGAAAAACGCGCGGGTAATGTCGATGTACTCATTCAGAATAATAGCCGATGAAAGATGTAAATTCTCTGAAAGCTCGTAAGCGCCCAATCTTAAAATGGCCAGCACAACGTGATCTAAACGATCCAGACTCCAGCTCGAAAGACATCTTTGAACAAACGGGTCTAAAGATGCTTGCTTGGCGTGTCCTCCGCGCACCAGTTCTACAAAAAAAGCCTTATCCCCAAGAGAAAAAGGTTTATTTTGTTTTTGAAAGTGATGAACCCTAAATTGTTCTAAAACCTCTTCGAGGGAGTCATGGGTAAGTTCCATCTGATAAAAAGCTTGAACTGCCATCAAACGCGCAATGCTCCGTCGACGCAACGTGGGTTTTTGCGCTAAAGTTTCCACAACCCCTTTGCCAGAAATGTCATCCACTGCTTACCTAAGCCCTCTTAACGCATCATTGCTATTCACAAGACAAAGCGTAATGGATTTTTCCAAATTTGGCTATGGCTTTGTAAACCTCAGCTCGACGTAAGGAGTTCTGCTTCGAGTCTGCTTTTCCAAGTCAGGGATGGTTTTTTGGGCTTTAAGGCGTAAGCAAGGAGTCCTGCAAAGAGATTTGCTAGGTCTTATGTCGAGGTGTGGGGTTTATTAGGTGTCAGCCCCAAAACTAATTTTGCTAAAACGAATGCGTTATTATGCTCCACCGCCGTGTTGGCCGCAACGGCTAAGCCACCACCCACGATGGCATGAGGCGAAAAGTTGTTCTGCAAAGCCGTGTCGGCTGTCACGATGGCTGTTGGAACATCCTGTTTCGTTAGCAGCGCTGCGGTCGCAGCGCTTAAACGTGCCAGATTATGGGCTGTTTCTGCTTGTTCCTTGTTTGGCAAATTTTCTGGGCGAAGTTTGTCTTGATTTTCCAATAATTGGGGAATGCCCAACTGCCATTCCGCGACGGTTTCTCCAACCACGGCCCCCAAGGCGCCTGCAAGGGCGCCCCTTCCAGGGTTTTTTGGATCAAGGATCGCGCCTGTGATGGCTCCGAGGCCTGCGTGAAGCGCCTTGTGCTCTGCATAGCTTAAGCTTTCTGCCCCATAGGCCTGCCCGATTTTCGTCGCAGCGAAGCCTCCGACCGTGTTCGCAGCGATGCTCAGCGCCGCTTCCCCAAAGGCTTTGTCAGGATCCACGCCACCCAGGGTCATGTTGACCGGCA
>JBOFRK010000206.1:0-3304 GCA_051650945.1 Alphaproteobacteria bacterium | reverse complement strand
GGGAGGCGTGGGAACTGGATAAAGTGGTGGCCCAAGACCATGTGGTGGTTTCAACGGAGGATTACCTTGCAGAAGGGGATTGGGGCCAGTATGACGCAGCGACACAAACGGCTGTTCTCAAAGGTAAAGTCACCCTGTTACAAGGGGATAACCTGGTGAAGGGCTCTCACATGAGGATAGATTTTAAAAAAAGGACGGCGGTGATGGGTGTAGATTCTAAAACGGGCTCGCCTGCTTCAGGGGGAAGGATTCGGGCCATGCTGAAGCCCGCAACCAAACCGACTCAACCATCGAAAGGGACTCCTTGATGCCTCCCTCTTTATTTCAAGCGCTCCTCAGCTGGGGAACAGCACAACAGCCAAAGCCGTTAGTCCAAGACCAAAACCAAGCCTACCTGGAAGCCAAGAATCTCTTAAAAAGTTTTCGGGGGAAACGGGTGGTTGACAACGTGAGCCTTACGTTGAAAAAAGGCGAGATTATAGGATTACTGGGTCCTAACGGGGCTGGAAAGACAACCAGTTTTTCTATGATGACAGGCCTTGTGTCTCCAGATGAAGGGCGTATCCTCTTGAATGGTCAGGACATTACGCGCTTGCCCATGTATCGCCGGGCGCGTCTGGGTATTCGATATCTGCCCCAGGAATCCTCTATTTTTAGAGGCCTCACTGTTGAGGAAAATATCAAAGCGGTGTTGGAGGTTTTAGAAAAAGACCCTGCCGTTCGGGAAAAACAATTAGAAAGCCTTTTGGAAGAATTTTCTTTAACCAAGATTCGCACGTCTTCTGCCCTAACTCTTTCAGGAGGGGAACGGCGCCGGGTTGAAATCGCGAGGGCTTTAGCGGGGAACCCCCAATTTATCCTACTAGATGAGCCCCTTGCAGGCATTGACCCCAAAGCCATTGGAGACCTCCGGGCTTTGATTTTGCACCTTAAGGAGCGCTTTATTGGCATTTTAATCACAGACCACAATGTCCGAGACATGTTGCAGATTGTGGATCGTGCCTATATTATCAATGAGGGACACGTTATCAAAGAAGGAACACCCCAAGAGATTGTGTCGGATCTGAACGTTCGCCAGGTTTATCTGGGGGAGAATTTTGCACTTTAGGAGGCTTTGTGGCACATCCATCCCAGCGCCAAAACCACGGCGACGCTTTTTCTTCTACAGACCCAAAAGAGCTGGCGCATTTTAAACCGTTCGCAGGGACCTGGTGGGATGAGCGCGGGCCTTACCGCATCCTTCATCAGCTAAACCCCCTCCGGTTACGTTTTGCAAAGGACTATATACAGCGTCAGGGGTTGCCTCCTGCTTCTGCTACAGCTTTTAAACCTCTGCAGGGCTTGCGCCTTTTGGATGTGGGTTGCGGAGGTGGCTTAACGGCAGAACCCCTGGCTCGGATGGGTGCTTGCGTCACCGGCCTTGATGCCGTGCCTGAAGCCATCACCGTGGCGAAGCAGCATGCCGTCGAGCAAGGGCTCGACATCGCTTACCATGGGTGCCCTTTAGAAGAGTTGCCAGTGCCAGAACCCTTGTTTGATGTTGTCACAGCTTTTGAGATTGTGGAACATGTCCAGCATCCGGGAGATTTTTTGGCGCTTTGTGGAGCCTACCTGCAGCCAGGAGGGGTGCTGCTCCTCTCCACCCTTAATCGCACGTTTTTGTCCTATATTTTGGGGATTGTTGCTGCGGAGAGAATTTTAGGTTGGGTTCCCCCAGGCACCCATCGGTGGGAAAAATTCATCACACCCTATGAACTTTCTTGGCTTTTAGAAAGGCAAGGTTTTCATGAATTTATGCTCTCAGGTATCTCTTTCAAGCCCCTAACCCAAACCTGGAAATTGTCAAATCGGCTGGAGATGAATTACCTGCTGGGGGCTGTTAAAAAATAGATACTGCCAAATCCCCCCTTGATCAAAGCGGAAGAAAAGGATAGTTTTTGGAAGGGTTGCCCGCTTGGTGGAATAGGTAGACACAACAGACTTAAAATCTGTCGATCTTCGATCGTGCCGGTTCGAGTCCGGCAGCGGGCACCACACAGCTTTTTCAAAAAAAGCGCATTGGGAAAATTGTACCGATTGAGAGTTATGGGTGACACGGGTTTCCGCTTCTTTTTCTAACACGACAAACGATTCGGCAAATGCCCCTGGGCAAGGGGATGAGCTTTCGTTGCTTCCCCACAATATGGAGGCAGAGCAGGCCCTGTTGGGTGTTTTGTTGCACCATAACGAATCTTTAGAGAAAGTCATCGATTTTCTTAAAGCTGAGCATTTTTATGATCCGGTTCATCAGCGTCTCTATCAGGGGATCCTCCATTTTGTGAATCGAGGGCAATTGGCGAGCCCCATCACCCTCAGCCATTATTTCAAAAAAGATGAAGCCTTGACAGACGTAGGGGGCAGCGCATACCTGGCTAATTTGGCTGGGCTTGTGGTGTCTTTTGCCAATACCCTGGACTATGGGCGTCAGATTTATGACCTCTTCCTCAGGCGTCAGCTGATCCACTTAGGTGAAGATTTAGTTCAACAGGCGAAAGCCTATGTCTTTGACGTGACACCGTTGAACACCATCGAACAAACGGAAAAACGCTTGTTTGATCTGGCAACGTTGGGAGAAAAAGAGCGGGGCTTTCAGGCTTTTTCTAATGCGCTGGCGGAGGCCGTGCAAACGGCTCAAACCGCCTTCAAGCGGGACAGCCACGTGGTGGGCGTGACGACAGGGTTTGAAGATTTAGATAAACAGTTGGGTGGGTTTCACCCCTCTGACCTGGTCATCCTCGCGGGGCGCCCATCCATGGGGAAAACCGCCCTTGCCACAAACATTGCTTTTAACGCTGCGCTTGCATCCTTGCGGGGCAAAGAGGGGGAAGGCGCCAGGGTTGCCTTTTTTTCCCTCGAGATGTCCTCTGAGCAGTTAGCTATGCGTTTGTTAGGGCAAGAAACAGGCATTCCGTCAGATCGCATTCGGCGAGGCGCCATTTCCCAAGAAGATTTCCCTAAATTTGTAGATGTGTCTCGCCAATTGGGACACCTTCCCCTTTATATTGATGATACCCCTGCCTTGACCAGTGCGGGTTTGCGGACCCGGGCTCGGCGACTTCAGCGTCAGCAAGGCCTTGGTCTTATTGTGATTGATTATCTGCAGCTGCTTTCTTCAGCGCGGACATCCCAGGAAAATCGGGTCCAAGAGCTCTCAGAAATCACCCGGGGTCTCAAAACTCTTGCAAAAGAGCTGGAGGTTCCTGTTTTGGCGCTCTCTCAGCTCTCCCGGGCCGTCGAACAGCGAGAAGATAAACGGCCCCAGCTT
>JBOFRK010000205.1:0-6890 GCA_051650945.1 Alphaproteobacteria bacterium | reverse complement strand
CTCTCGGTATTATGGCGCTTTCCCCCCCTGCTCTCTCTACCCATTTAGCCTTTCCCTTTTTCAAGAGCTTTTTTTTGAACCTCGCCTGGTTTTTTCCTTTTTTTGCAACGTTTGTGATGGTGGGAACCTCCAATTCGGTTAACCTGACAGATGGGTTGGACGGGCTAGCCATTGGCCCTGTCATGCTTGCTGCAGGGGTTTTTTGTGTCATTTCTTATGCTGTTGGTCATGGTGTATTTTCCAACTATCTTCAGCTCCCCTTTGTGCCGGGCGCTGGAGAATTGTCCGTTTTATGTGGCGCCCTTATTGGCGCAGGCCTTGGCTTTTTATGGTATAACGCGCCACCCGCGATGGTGTTTATGGGGGACACAGGCTCTTTATCTGTGGGGGGATGTTTGGGCGCCATTTCTGTGATCACCAAACACGAAATTGTGCTGGCCATCGTGGGAGGCCTTTTTGTGGTAGAAGCTTTGTCTGTGATGCTGCAGGTTCTGTTTTACAAAAAAACCCGCCGCCGCATCTTTTTAATGGCGCCTATTCATCACCACTTCGAAAAAAAAGGCTGGTCAGAGCCCACCATCGTTTTTCGGTTTTGGATTATTGCGATTCTCCTCGCATTAATTGGGCTTTCGACGTTGAAAATCCGCTAGGCCTGGAAACAAAAAAATTGTAATATTAAGAAAATTTTGTGAAAAAAAAGGGAAAATCAATTTACTTCGTTTTTTTAGAAGGTGATCAACTTCTATGCTTTTAAAGCTTATCAGTTGGATATTTACATGGATTGTGCTCCTGTTTCTCGCAGGCTGCGGCGCCGTGTTTTGGATTTTCTACCATTACGGCCAAGGGCTTCCAGATTATGAAAAACTAGCTCAATATGAACCCCCCGTGCTAAGCCGTCTCTATGCCAGCGATGGAAGGCTCTTTCGAGAATATGCGGAACAAAAACGCGTCTTCATCCCTGTAAGCGCTGTGCCCCCCTCCGTCATCCAAACGTTTTTGGTAGCAGAGGATAAAAACTTTTATGAACATTTTGGTTTAGACATCCTGGGGATTGGGCGGGCGGCCCTCACCAATCTTGCTAATCGAGGCCAAAAGCGTCCTGTTGGCGCCTCCACCATCACCCAGCAGGTGGCCAAGAATTTTTTGTTGGCTTCCAATGAGGTGTCTTTGGAGCGAAAAATCAAAGAAGCAATCCTCGCCCTTAGAATTGAAAAAGCCTTTCCTAAAAACAAGATCCTCGAGCTGTACCTAAATGAGATTTATCTGGGCAGGGGTTCTTACGGCATTGCAGCCGCCGCCCTCACCTATTTCAACAAATCTTTAGAAGAGCTGAACATAGAAGAGGCTGCTTTTCTGGCAGGGCTTCCTAAGGCACCCAGCCGCTATGATCCTATCCAAGCCCCAACCCTTGCTAAATCCAGGCGAGATTGGGTGATTGGGCGCATGGTGGAAGAAGGCGTCATTACCTTTGAGGAAGGGCGTAAGGCCCAGCAAGAACCCATCCTTTTGCGCAAACGCGGCGTGGAACAGGTGGTGGTTGCAGACTATTTTGCAGAGGAAGTGCGGCGCCAGCTGGTTCAACGCTATGGGGAAAAAGCACTTTACAAAGAAGGCTTGGTGGTCAAGACCAGCTTAAATCCCAGGCTTCAAAAAATCGCTGAAAAAGCGCTTCAAACGGGGCTCAAATCCTATGACCGACGCCACGGATGGCGCGGCCCCGTGCGCCATTTGTCCCTCTTTCAGATGCGCCAATGGACAGAGATTTTTGGAAAAACGCAGGCTCCACCAGGGGTTACCCCTTGGATCCTAGGCCTTGTTTTGCAGGTAACCCCAAGCAAGGCAGAGATTGTGCTTCAAAATGGAGATTATGGGCATATTCCCCTGGAAAACCTGAAATGGGCACGGCGCGCTCTTAAAGAGGGACGAGTTGCCCAAGAGGTTCGCAAAGCCTCAGATGTTTTAGAGCGGGGTAACATCGTATTGGTACAGCCTGATCTAAACCCACCTGAGCCATCGAATGCGAAGGGACGCTATACCCTGGAACAAATGCCACAGGCCAATGGCGGGGTAGTTGTTTTAGACCCTCTTACAGGGCGCATCTTGGCGTTGGTTGGGGGATACAGCTTTGAATCAAGTCAATTTGATCGAGCAACCCTTGCCATGCGTCAATCTGGCTCTGCTTTTAAGCCTTTTGTTTACCTCGCAGCCCTTGAAAAGGGGATGACCCCTTCTTCCTTGGTGAATGATGCGCCCATTTCCATTCCCCTGGGGCGAGGGCTAGGGTTTTACCAACCTAATAACATTACCAAGCAATTTTATGGCCCAACAACCCTTCGGGTTGCTTTGGAGAAATCACGCAACGTGGTGACAGTTCGCTTGGCAGCCGAATATGTGGGGATTAAGCGGATCGCTGATTTAACAGAGCGCTTGGGGATCATGAAAAAAATGCCTCGTCAGTTTGCCATGGCATTGGGTGCAGGGGAATCTACCCTACTTGCCTTAACCACCGCCTATGGCATGGTTGCAAATGGTGGAAAGCGGATTGCGCCTACATTTATTGACCTCATCCACAACCGCCATGGCCAGATTTTGTTCAATGCAGAAACCCGAACCTGCAAAGGCTGTCAGGAAAGCTTTGAGGCTCAACCAACACCTCCTTCCATCGTAGACAAACGGGACCAGGTGGTGGACCCTGTTGCCGCCTATCAGTTGATCTCGATGCTGGAAGGGGTGATTCAGCGGGGAACGGGCAGGCTACTGCGAGAACTCGGCAGGCCGCTGGCAGGGAAAACAGGCACAACCAATTCTTTCCGCGATGGCATTTTTGTAGGCGTTTCGCCAGAGCTTGTCGTCGGCATCTTCATTGGACACGATGATTTTAAAACCCTGGGAGATAAAGAAACAGGCGCTCGTGTTGCGGCACCCGTATTTCTTGAATTTGGCAAAGAAGCTTTTGAAGGGCTTGCAGTCACACCGTTTAAAATTCCCCCTGGTGTTCGGCTGGTGCGGATTCACTCCGCAACGGGTCTACCGGCTTCTGCAAAAGATACTAACACTATTTTTGAGGCTTTTCGCTCTGATGGAAAAGAAGATGAAATTCCAGAAGATGGAGATGAAATGACAGATTTGATTGAATCCCAAGGCGAAACAGATGAAGAGGATTCTAATTTAGATGAAGACGGAAGCGAGATGCCACAACTTGTGGAAGACGAAACTTCTGAATTTAACATAAGGCCTGTACCGACCATTTCCCCATCTCAGCCGAAAGAAAAGACCCCTGATGCAAACCCTTCAGATCCAATCGATGAACCTATGTTGGAGGGAACCGGTGGCATCTATTAAACCCCTCTTTCTCCTTCAGCCCCATCTATTTTTCTAACAAGCGAGGCAGACCTATGCAACCATCTCACCCCTCTTCCCAGACCCGCCAAGAGACCGACAGCTTTGGCCCCCTTGCAGTCCCAAAAGATCGCTATTGGGGGGCCCAAACCCAGCGCTCTTTACAAAATTTCCGCATTGGGGGAGAGCGGATGCCCCTGCCGCTTATCCACGGGTTTGGGTTTCAAAAATGGGCCTGCGCCCTGGCCAATGAGCAGCTGGGGCTTTTGGAGCCTTCCCTTGCAAAAGCGATCGTGCAAGCGTGCCAAGAGGTTTCCCAAGGAAAGCTTGATGAGCACTTTCCTTTGGTGGTTTGGCAAACAGGGTCTGGCACCCAGACAAATATGAATGCAAATGAGGTTATCTCTAACCGAGCCATCGAGATCTTGGGCGGTGAGATGGGGTCTAAAACCCCCGTCCACCCCAACGATCACGTTAACAAAGGCCAATCTTCGAATGACAGCTTTCCCACAGCCATGCATATCGCGGTGGTGAGTGTTACCCACACAAGCCTTTTTCCAGCGTTGCAGAACCTTTGCAATATCTTGAGAGATAAAAAAGAAGCATTTGCTTCTCTCCTCAAAATAGGCAGAACCCATCTCCAGGATGCAACCCCCCTCACACTGGGGCAAGAATTTTCAGCCTTTGAGGCCCAAGCACGCTTTGCCCAACAGCGCTTAGAGGAAAGTTTAGCTTACGTCTATTTCTTAGCCCAAGGTGGCACGGCGGTGGGAACGGGGCTTAACACCCCCAAAGGCTTTGACACGCTTTTTGTCGAGAAATTGAAGGAGATTACGGGGCTCCCCTTCCAAACAGCGCCAAACAAATTTGAAGCCCTTGCGTCCCACGATGCCTTGGTGGGTTTTTCGGGAGCCCTCAATTCCCTTGCAGTTGCTTTGATGAAGCTTGCAAATGACATTCGCTTTCTGGGCTCAGGGCCGCGGTGTGGGCTAGGTGAACTCAATTTGCCTGAAAATGAGCCGGGTTCCTCCATCATGCCAGGCAAGGTAAACCCCACCCAAGCAGAGGCCCTCACCATGCTGGCAGCCCATGTGATGGGAAACCACACGACTGTTTCTATAGCGGGAGCCTCGGGGCACTTTCAATTGAACGTCTTCAAACCTGTGATCATCTATAATGTGCTACAGTCCATGCGCTTGCTGGCCGATGGCATGAACAGCTTTTCTGAAAACTGCCTGAAAGATTTACAAGCCAATGAAGCACGCCTGGCCCAAACAGTGGAATCTTCCCTCATGTTGGTGACAGCGTTGAACCCCCACATCGGCTATGACAAAGCTGCGACCATTGCTAAAAAAGCCTATAAAGAAAACATGACCCTCCGCCAAGCAGCTCTGGAGCTTGGCTTTCTGACTGATGCAGAATTTTCTGCCTGGGTGCGCCCTGAAAACATGACGTCGCCTTCTTAGAGAAGGCTTCTGAGGCGGAACAAGGCGTGCATCCTTTACAAATGAAGACATAGACGGTCCAGCTAAAATGGTTTAGAAAAGGACCATTGGGACCCAAAAACCTGCGGAGGCTAGCATTTTAAAACTAGGCGCCAGAAAAAGCCCTCTTTCTCTAGCCCAGGCTACTTGGGTTCAGGCGGAGCTTCAGGCTGCATCCATCGATGCATGCATCATACCTTTTACAACGACAGGTGACAAAATCCTGGATCAGCCCCTCGCAGAGGTTGGCGGCAAGGGCCTTTTTACCAAAGAAATTGAAGAAGCTTTGCTGCGGGGTGACATTGATGTGGCGGTCCATTCCTTCAAGGATATGCCAATTGAACTTCCTGATGGTTTGATCATCGCATCCATTCCTAAACGAGAAGATGTTCGCGATGCTTGGATTGCAAAAGACGCTGCTTGGAAAACCCCTGAGCACTTAACGGTTAACGGGGTGGTTGGCACCTCTTCCCTGAGACGGCGAGTTCAGCTCCAACATGCGTTTCCCTCCCTGAGGGTAGACAGCGTCCGGGGGAATATTGGGACACGCCTTGAAAAGCTGCAGACAGGAAAGGTAGACGCCTTGGTTTTGTCTCTCGTTGGGTTTCAGCGCCTTCAGCTGTTGGACCACATCACCCACGTTTTCACCCCCCATGAGATGATTCCCGCCGTTGCCCAAGGCGCCCTCGCTTTAGAATGTCGAGAAGATCGTTTAGACGTTATCAGCCAACTCCAAAACCTGCATCATGCCCCCACTGCCCTATGCATTGGGATAGAGCGGGCATTCCTCAAAGCCCTCGACGGTTCTTGCCGAACGCCCATTGGAGGCTACGCGCGTTTTGAAGGAGATGTTGTGATGTTTGAAGGGTTGCTGGGCACGTTAGACGCTCAAGTCGTCTCCAGGGTTCGGGCTATTTATGATCCAACAGAAACGTCTTTCTCCCCAGAAATCTTTGGCAAACAACAGGCAGAGAACCTGCTCAAGCTTCACCACCAACGCTGCAAAGAAAATGCTGCATGTCACCCCCTACCTTGCTTGTAACGCGCCCTCAAGAAGATTCAGAAGAAACAGCTTACCTTTTGGAACAAAAAGGGTTTAAAAGCCTCTTGTGCCCGCTGTTACATTATGAAAAACTCCCTGAGCCCCCACCGCTTTTTAATGATTATCTTGCAAATCTTCAGGCCATTTTAGCCACGAGTCAGCATGGGATCCATAGCCTTCCTCAAAAAAATCAGCTCCTTTCCAAACCATTATACACCGTTGGGACACATTCTGCCCAGGTTGCCCAATCCTACGGCTTTCAACAGGTTAGAAACGCCCAGGGAAGTGCTGAAGACCTCTTAAAACTGGTAAACTCCACTTGCTCACCTGATAGGGGGCCTTTGCTGTACGTAAGCGGAGAAGCGATTCGCGTAGATCTACCCTTGCTTCTCTCCCAGAGAGGGTTCCATGTTTTACACCAAATTTTGTATCGGATGACCCCCATCTTAGAATTTCCATTTCCCGTTCAAGAAGCTTTCAGACATCAGAAAATTCAAGGGGTCTTGCTTCTCTCACCCCAAACGAGCGTTTGTTTTTCTAAGTGTATTCAACAAGCCTCCCTTGGAAAAAATCTAAAAATGGTCTATCTTTTTTGTTTAAGTGAAGCGGTTGCAGCTTCCCTTACACTTTTTCAAGATGTTATCGTTAGAATAGCGCCTCAACCAACTTTAGCTTCTTTAATGGAGATATGTCATGAAACCTTCGCCTCTTAAAAAAAAAGAATCTCCCACTGAGGAAGCTCCTCAACCTGCTAAGCTTCTTACCTGGATCAAAGATTGGAGATGGGGCCTGTTTGTTCTTGTTCTTTTCCTTTTCATCCTTGGGCTTACCGCCTTTTGGGAAAACCGGGTTGAGCCCAAACTGGGGATGCACGTAACGGGAGAGACCACAGACCGAAGTGATGCCATTCCTCCTGTTCTTGAAAAAATACCTCCCGCTCCTTCCGCGCTTGAAGAAGAGACAGTCTCCCAAAGGGCGCCTCTCCCCAGTCTTGCTGAGAAACAAAACCTTTCTACTGAACCCCT
>JBOFRK010000204.1:0-6293 GCA_051650945.1 Alphaproteobacteria bacterium | reverse complement strand
CGCATCGATCATGAGCCACTCAAAACCAGGCTCTGTCACAAGGATTTCTAACAACCCTTGCTAAATGCCCTTGTCGCGCCATCTGCAAAATCGTCGATGGGTGTTCTTCCAATCGCCATAATCAGGGGGTAAATCCCTCCAAGGCGCGCTGGTACGCAATATCCAAAACACAGCGTTGATAAAAGCCTATTGTCATGGGCAAACCTTTTCGCCCAAGCAAGTGGGGCTCCAAAAGGCTCCATACGTGATCTGAAATATCGTGACGTCGGTGAAAAGCTGACACAAGAAAATCTTTTATTGATTGATCCTTCATCTCGTCTTAACATGAATCTAATCTTTTGACGACACTAAAGCTAGATTTACGTTGAGAGGGAAAAAAGGCATAAGGTATAGTCCCCATGCCTTTCCTATTTAACTGTAACAGCTTGTTAATGCTTAAAATTGATACGCAGCGCGCAGCATGAAGCTGTGGTTTTTAAGCTTTGCTGTTTGTGAGGCGCCAGCGCCGTCTTTAAATTTCTTTTCTAAACCAGCATAGGTATAACCAAGGCCCGCCAACAATTTTTGATTAACTTTGTAATCTAGACCAGCGCCAAAAATCAAACCAGAAGCCCTTTTGTCAAAGCTTTTTGTGTTTGTCGTTTTGTCTGTTAAAGTCCCTTGGCTCCAGCCATAGCCTATTTTAGCGTAAGGAAGCATGTTCCCCACGTTATGGCCAATCCGTGCAGCAACCTCAATGCGGTCTTTCACTTTCGCTTCTACGTCTGTTGGAGCTCCTGCAACAGTGAGTTGTTTCGTTTTTTTTGAGGTGTTAAGATAATACCCCAATTCAACACCCAAATAAATTTTTGAAAATTCAGTGCCCCAACCTGCAAATAACCCGCCCCCAAAACCAGCTGGGGAAATTGAGTTGTTCATGAGTGATATTTCCCCAGAATCATATCCCAAGCCAAGACCTGCATACAATCCAGAAAAACCGCATGTTGAACCTTGAGGCGCCGGCATGGCAGCTTCTTCTGCAACCGCAACGGATGTGGAAACAAGTGCTCCTAAAAGGGCTAACGTTATTTTTTTCATGATTAAATCCTTTGCTCCATTTTAATTATTATTTTTTTCGCATCCCCTGTATGTGATGTGCCAGAAGATACGATGCAAAAGAACGATAAGTCAATTTTTTTAGATCAAATAGAAAAAATTTCGCCCAACTGTGGCAAAAATATCATTTTAAAGGGTGCTGGCTTTTGACAGCACCCCTGAACGTAAAAAATTTAATGTTTCCAATATATGGGAAGGTAAAAAACTTTCTAGCGTCAAGGTTCCCCCTCTGGGGTGGGGGAAGGTAAGCGACGCTGCGTGCAAGTGGAGCGGTTGCTTACCCAAAGGATAAGCTTGATTGCCACCATATTTCCCATCTCCCCAAATGGGGCCCGCTGCTGCTAAACAATGAACCCGAAGCTGGTGGGTTCGCCCCGTCAAAGGGTGCAGTGAGGCAAAGCTCCAAGGAAAAGAGACGCCCTGGCTCAGCTTAACCTCACCTTGTTCCAAAACCTGGTAATGGGTTTTACTATAAAGCCCTCCTTCGGTTTGAGGAGAAACAATTTCCATCTTTTCTCCTGTTTTGCCAGGGCGCTTTTGGAGAAAAAAAGTGAGATCCCCTGTTTGGTGGGGAAATTGTCCCAGGACAACGGCACGATAGCTTTTCTCCACCCGGCGTTCCTGAAATGCCTTTCCCAAAAACGCGGCCGCAAAGGGGTTAAGGGCCACCATTAAAACACCGCTGGTCTCTTGGTCTAGCCGATGCACCAGGTAGGGCTTGACCGTGCCACCCTCCCCTGCTTCCTGTTGCTCAGATGCAAACCACGCCTCCAAAAGCCCTATCACGTGTTTATTAAGCTTAACCCCCCCTTGGGTTGCCAGGCCGGATGGCTTGTCTAGCACTAAAATGTCGTCATCTTGATACAAAACCGCTTGTTTAAGAGGCAGCCAATCCTGCGCTCCCCAAACAGGTTTTTCTTTTTCTTCCAATGAGTAAATCGTTTCCGGAGGCGTTGTCAGGAGGCTATAAACGGAAATAACCTGCCCGGAGATGAGGGGAGATGAAGCAGACGCTCTTTTTCCGTCAACTTTGATGTCGCCTTTTCGCAAGCTTTTTTGGAGGACTCCTTGGGATAGATGGCTCCAGCGCCGCTTCACCCAACGGTCTAGGCGAACCCCTTCCTCATCTGCTGTTACAGTGTATGTGATATATCGAGTGACAGTTTCCACGATTTCATCTCCTGAAGGCGGGAGCGTGTTCGCCCAAACAGATCCGTACCGCGCCCCGCTGGATAGAGCGCGTGAATGGGAACCTCCCCTGCAAAAATCGTCACAATCTTAGCCTCATACAGAAGATCAATCAATTTAATAAAGCGCGTTGCCTCATTAAATTGATAGGGAGAAAGCTGAGGAATGTCTGATAAAATTAAATAAGATAGGTTGTGAATCAACGCCCGATAGTCTGCAGAGCCTAAAGGCTTGCCACATAATTCTTCGAAGGTAGCCCACCCAACCTTATTCGCTAAACGAGAGACCCGTAGGGTTCGCTTTTGATGTTGAATTTCTCCGGCAAGGGGTGGTGCTTGCTGTGTTAATACATCCCATATTTTTTCTAAAACTTTAGGTGTCTCGATGGCTGAGGTCAGCAAATAGAGGCTCTCCATCCCTCCTTCATGCATGCGATAATCGTCGTCTCCCTCAAGGCATACAACCTGCACATGCTCTAAAAGTATGTCAATGAAGGGCGCAAAGCGTTCCCGATGAAGGCCATTGGCGTAAAGGTTCTTGGGATGGGTATTCGACGTTGCAATCAACACCATCCCTTGCCTGAAGGCAAGGGACAATGAACGCGAAAGCAGCATCGCATCTGCGATATGGTCTACTTGAAATTCATCCAAACACAGCACCTTTGCTTGGCGTGTAATCTCTTTAACGGCTGCAGTTAAGGTTTCTGTCTGCCCTCGCTCTGCTTTCTCATGGGCTTTAAAAAAATGCTGGTGTAAAAAAAGATTGGTATGGTCACGCAGGGTTGGGACAGGTGCGTGGCGTTGAAATAAATCCATCAGCAAGGTTTTTCCCCTGCCTATTTTTCCCCAAATATAAATGCCTTTCAAGACGGGGGGCTTGCGCAACGAGGAAAACCACTGACGGGTTTTTTGTTCTTCCAGATCTAACATCAGTTGATCAAATAATGGCAAAAGTGCGACTTGGGTAGGGTCTGAAAGCAATGCTCCCTCTCGGCATGCTTCTTCATAAATCTCGCTCAACACTTTCACGGGGGCTTCCCCTCCCTTGGGCCAGCACGATACGTTATTAGGCTTTGGTATTAGAGCCTGAGGCCATTTTAGCAGATTGTCCAGATTTTGGAACGAAACACAACCCAACAAGCGCAAAAGAGCTGAGAATTGCAATGCTGGAAAAAGCAACTTTGGGAGAAATTTCCCACAAATGCCCCATAAGCAGATTGGAGATAAAGACTGCGCACGCGCTGACCAGGTGCAACACCCCGAAAGCAGTTCCCCTTAAATGCTCGGGGGCGTTATCCGTGACAAGCCCTAAAAGAGGGCTCTGGGTAATACCCATTTCTAACCCACACAAAACAACCCCAAGAAAAACAGTCCACATGTTGAACGAAAAGCCAAGGGTTAAGCATTCCAGCACTAAAAATACAATCCCAAGGGCTAAAATGAGCCTCCGGTCAAATCGGTCTGAAAGTTTTCCAAAATAAAACGCCACCGATGTAATGACGATATTTTGAACCACCATCACCATAGGCAGGAGGTATCCTGGGGTTCCATGGTATTCCGCCGCATAAATCAAAAAACTGCCCGTAAAATTTCCTGTCATAAACAAAAATGCAACCACCATCAATTTCCAGAAAGACGTGGGAAGCTGAGATAAATTTTCAAATTTTAAAAAAGCCAAGGCGCCTGAAATGGATGGCTTGACGCTTCCTTCTGTTTTTTTGTCCGTTATCCGGTCATAAACCCCAAACAACACAACAAAAAAAGCAAATGCTGCGGGAAGCACAGAAAACCAAAAAATAAAACGATAGTTGTTCCCAGTTACAGATGCCAGAAAAACACCTAAAGCTGACCCAACTAATGAGCCTCCCACCGTTAAAGCATGGCGAAGGCCATAGCAACGCCCCCGTGCTTCAGTCGGAGCTAAATCAGCTACCAGAGCATCTCTTGGGGTTGCCTGAATTCCGTTGCTGATACGGTCCACGATGCGAGACGTGGTAACAGTTGAGGGGGTTCCAGAAAACGAAAGGGCAATTCTCGCTAAAACCGAGAAAAAATAGCCAATCCCGATTAAAGCTTTGCGTCGACGCACTACGTCACTTATGACGCCTGAAAAAATCCTGATAAACAAAGAACTTGATTCAACAACTGCTTCGATTGCTCCCACCGTTGAAACCGCAGCTCCCAACGTGTTTTTCAAAAAAAGAGGGGTGAATGTAAACACAAGAATTGACGACACATTCATAAAAAAATTCGCAATTCCCAGGGCCCAGATCCCCGCAGGGATGGCGAAAAAAGTTTTAGAGTGCAACTGAGAAATAAAACGGCTTCGCATACAACGCTTGCTTGGAGAAAAACTGAAGGCTAAAAGCGGTCCCAAAGACCTACATCTTCCCCAAGAAAAACAAAAAACAAAGATGAAGTCAAGTTATTCGCTAGCATGTCTGCAAATTTCACAAAATACACTATGATGTGCTTGGGGTATACCTATTTGCTCAACTGTGAAGGCGCCTGCTTAAAAGCGTCTTTAAGCTTATTTTTACAACTATAGGCTGTTGACAGCGCGGAGGTAGCCCCCAAAAAAGCAGCATCGCTCAAAAGCCCGGGTCTTTCCTTAATCCACCCAATGTAGGTGGTTATAAGATCATCGGTGGAGAGGTTTTCAGGAAAGCAAACATTTAGGTAAACATCTTGGCGGTCCAACAAATTTCTGTAAAAAATAATACTTTGAGCTGTATTTTCAAGAACCGCAGCGCACAACGCTTTCTGATCCAGGGAGTGAGATTGGCAACACTTTAAAAGGTCTTGGTTCGATAGGCCAGCATATGACGCGCTGATGCCATGAAAAAAGATAGCTGCTGAAAAAAATTTCACAATTATTGGGTTGTTTTTCAACATAAAAAAAGGCCTCGTAACATATAGTTAGAGGCCAACTCTATCTAAAAATTGTAATAATAACGTTAAAGTATCGCTGACAGAATTAATTTTATTTGGCTAAACCACTTTCTTGCTTGGTTAGCCGATGGGTCAGCCGCGAAATCTTCCGGGATGCCCTGTTTAAATGAATAACACCCTTGGTAACACCGCGCAAAAGCTCTGACTGAGCCTGCTGAAGGGCGGCACGAGCTTGGGCGTCGCCTTTTAAAATGAGCGCCTCAGCTTTTTTCACAAACGTATGAATACGGTGGATTCTGGCATGGTTCATCAATTTTTGCTTTGAGTCGCGACGCAAACGCTTCTTTGGAGACAGATGATAAGGCATTTTGATTCTTTCTTACTATATAACTTTTCATTTAAAAAGACAGGCGGATTCTATCCTATTCTCTTCCAAGCGTCAACGCGTATATTGTGATAGATTAACTTTACGTTTCATGGTAAAAAATACCTTAAAATTGTTAGTTTGTCTCAAGAGCTGCCAGAGAAAAGGAGACGTTTTTGGTCAATAGGGTCAGGTTATTGTTTGGCGTAGAAACTTTTTGGAGCAATCCATCGCGGTGTTTTTTTAAAGATGTTGCGGTGCTTTGCCTTCTTTTCGGCGCTCTTTTCACGTTTTTGTTGGGTCACAGGCCTCTGGCTACCCCTGATGAGGGAAGGTATGTTGAAATCCCGCGAGAGATGGTGGTGACGGGAGATTACTTAACGCCTCGCTTAAATGGCCTCAAATATTTTGAAAAACCTCCCCTGTTTTATTGGATGCAGAGCTTGTCGATCTCTGGAATGGGCTTAAACCCCTTTGGGTTGCGCCTGTGGACAGCGTTTTTGGGGCTCCTTGGGGTGATAGGGACCTATGCCGTGGGGCGCTTTGCCCTGGGGCGTGTGGCAGGGGTTTGGTCTGCCATTGTTTTGGGCACCAGCTTGCTTTATGTCGTTCTTGCTCGCTTGATTATCCTTGACCTCCCCCTCACCATTTTTTTGTCCGCAAGCCTTGTGGCCTTTTGGCTTTCCACCCAGCTGCAAGGAAAAAAGCGCTTGTCGTGTTTAGCAGGCTGGGGGGCTGGCATGGCGCTCGCATCC
>JBOFRK010000203.1:0-10956 GCA_051650945.1 Alphaproteobacteria bacterium | reverse complement strand
AACCCTGCCTGAGCCATTCTTCTGCTTGCTTTTTATCATGGTGGGTCACGAAAACTAAGCGCCCGCGGCTTCCAACAGGAAAAGGCGTATCATGGTCTGCAACTTCCGATATCGTATAAGCGATCTGCCTGGATGATCTTTCTTCCAGCTCTTTTAGAAAAGGATTCAAGACTGCTGAAGAATAAAAACCCGTCGGGCTGAAGCGATTTAACAGCACGTCGCCTGAGCGAAGCATTAGCAGGCGCTTCTTCCAAGCTTCAGAAATGGGGCTCTCCTGGGTTAAGAGAGGACGGGTTCCAAATTGAAAAGCGATAGGACCAAGCTCTGGATTGTCAATCCAATCAGACCATTCCTGCAAACACCATACACCACCTGCCATAATGATAGGTGTATGCCCTAAACCCAGCTCAACCATCACATCCCGGAGCGCTTTAACTCGTGGGTAAGGATCTTCTGGCAAAAAGGGATCTTCGCTATTGCTCAACCCATTGTGGCCACCGGCCCGCCAAGGATCTTCATAAACAACCCCGCCTAATCCCTCCGCAAATTTGTGATAAGCCCGTTTCCACAAAGCTCGAAATGCACGAGCCGATGAAACGATAGGGTAATAATACACACCAAAACGAGAGGCAATCTCAGCAACTCGATAAGGCATTCCTGCCCCACAGGTCACCCCGTGGATAAGCCCTCTAGTATTTTCTAAAACGCCATAAAGAATTTCTTCCACGGCTGCCATTTCCCACAGCACATTCATATGAATGCGCCCTTGACCTTGGGCGGCATCATGCGCAATACGCGCCTGGGCAATACCGCCTTTAACAGCATAGGCAACAAGCTCACCGTGGCGCTCTCGACGCGTTTTCCCACGATAAATAATGGGAATTATTTTACCATTTTCATCGTAGGCATCTGCATTAACAGCAGAAAAAGTGCCGATACCCCCTGCACGAGCCCAAGCCCCCGAGCTCTCACCATTTGAAACGGAAATTCCTTTCCCCCCCTCAACCAAAGGCAAAGCTTCTTTTCCCGAAAAAAGAAGCGGCTTTAAAGCCCTCATCGCAACCTCCTGCCATGCCTCATCGATTTGTCAAATCTACTCCACCAAGCAGCGAAAGCCGCAAGGATCGAAAAGGGGAAAAAGCCAATCTGACAAAACGCTTGCCTGAAGGCAAATCGCATTTTCTCTAGGCTTTTCCCCTATCATACCTCAATTTTATAACTTCAGCCGCCGCTTGCTGCTCCAGAAACAGGTTGATCCAGAACCTGCTTGATGCTGAGCTTAATCTTTCCACGGTCATAGCCAATAATTTTAACCCTAACTTGCTCACCTTCTTGAACAACATCTCGAACTTTTTCAACCCGTCGGGGCGCTAGTTCGCTGATGTGCACAAGACCATCTTGGTTTCCTAAAAAGTTTACGAACGCGCCAAAATCCATAATTTTGACGACTTTACCTTCATAAATTTCGCCTACCTGGGGCTCATGGGTGATAGCACGAATCCGAGCAAGGGCTGATTCAAGGCTTTCTTTATGCTGTGCAAATACTTTCACAGTCCCATCATCCTCAATGTCGATTTTAGCACCGGTCGTTTCGCAAATATCGCGGATCACTTTTCCACCAGGGCCAATAATCTCACGGATTTTATCTTTGTGAATTTTGATAGAGACGATTCGTGGAGCCGTATCTTTCAAAATCTCTCTTGGGGCTTCTAATGCTTTTGCCATCTCTCCCAAGATGTGGAAACGCCCTTCCTTAGCTTGGCGCAAGGCTTTTTCCATAATAGCTGTGGTGATGCTAGTGATTTTGATATCCATCTGAAGGGCTGTGATTCCCTCCCGCGTGCCCGCAACTTTAAAGTCCATGTCACCTAAACTGTCTTCATCCCCAAGGATGTCAGAAAGCACAGCAAACTGTTCCCCTTCTTTGATCAGCCCCATCGCAATACCTGCAACGGGGCGCTTCAATGGAACGCCTGCATCCATGAGCGCCAAAGAGCTTCCACAAACGGTTGCCATGGAAGAAGATCCATCAGACTCCGTAATCTCAGAGACAACACGAAGGGTGTAGGGAAAGTCTGTCTGGGTTGGCAGCAACGGATGAAGTGCTCGCCACGCCAGCTTACCATGGCCAATCTCACGACGACCTGGCCCCATAAATTTGCCCGCTTCTCCCACGCTGTAGGGCGGGAAGTTATAGTGAAGCAAAAAGGGTTCCCGATATTCCCCTTCCAGGGCATCAATGATTTGGGAATCTTCTCCCGTACCAAGGGTTGCCACCACAAAAGCTTGGGTATCTCCCCGGGTGAAGAGAGCGCTCCCATGGGTTTGAGGAAGCACGCTTGTATCACAAACGATGGAACGGATGGTCACTAAATCTCGACCGTCGATCCGCCCCTGGGTTTCCAAAACATTTTTCCGGACGATATCCTGGGCAAGCTGTTTAAAGATGCGAGCCACCAAAACCGTCGAATAGCCCTCGGTGCCCAAAACCTCTAAAACTTTGCTTTTCAAGCCACCCACGAGGCCGTTACGGGCAGCCTTGTTCTTCTCTTGGTAAGCTTTCGAGAGCTCACTTCCAACCAAAGCCGACAGCTTCCCTTTGACGACGGCTTCTTCTGGAGCTGGCTTGAAATCCCACGGATCTTTTGCAGCATGTTCTGCGAGGCGAATGATCATCTCAATCACAGGCTGGAAGGCCTCGTGACCAAAGGTAACCGCTCCCAACATGACTTCCTCAGAAAGCTCATGGGCCTCTGATTCCACCATCAAGACACCTTGGGCAGTTCCTGCCACGACCAAATCAAGCTGCCCTTGGGCCACCTCTTTGGAAGATGGGTTCAAGACATATTTCCCATCAGCATAGCCCACACGAACAGCCCCAACAGGACCAAAAAACGGAATACCTGAAAGCGTCAGCGCAGCCGAAGCACCGATGAGCGCGGGGATATCAGGGTTGTTTTCCAAATCATGGCTCAACACGGTGCAAATGACTTGCACTTCGTTAAAAAAGCCTTCGGGAAACAAAGGACGCAAAGGACGATCAATCAACCTTGACGTTAAAACTTCTTTTTCGCTTGGCTTTCCCTCACGTTTGAAAAAACCACCCGGAATGCGGCCCACTGCAAAAGCTTTTTCTTGATAGTGCACTGAAAATGGAAAAAAATCCATATCTTCCCTTGCTTGGGGGACGGCCACGATCGTACATAAAACGGTGGTTCCTCCATATTGCACCACAACGGCTCCATCTGCCTGGCGTGCCACTTTACCTGTTTCAAGGGATAACTTACGCTCTCCCCACATCATTTCTTGACGGTATGTTTCAAACATGCTTGTTTACCATTCTTCCTTCTAATATCAGCCTGACTCCTTTTTTATCCCTAAAGAAATGAAAAACACCAGCCTGAAGGTCATTGCTTAGCGACGCAATCCGAGTTTCTGAATCAGATTCTGATACCCTTCAAGGTTGCCTTTTTTATAATAATCTAACAGTGAACGCCGCTGACTCACCATCTGCAAAAGTCCTCGCCTAGAGTGAAAATCTTTTTTATGATCAGCCATGTGCCCACTCAAATTCTGAATACGCTTGCTCAACAGCGCAATTTGCACTTCAGGAGAGCCTGTATCCTGAGGGGTTCGACCAAATTCTTTCAAAATTTGGGCTTTTTCTTCTACGGTAATCGACATCAAAAATCTCCTTTCTTGACGAGATCATCAAAAAACTGTGGTTCTTTGAATATGTTCAGGGGAACCATCTTTGACCCTTCGCAGCGCACCAGACCCACCAATTGATCCTGATAAAGACACTTAAAAACCCCTTCCACGGATTCGGGAAGACAATTCACAAGCTGTTGTCCATATACAAGGCGCTTTCCTTGCTCTACATCCACCCAAAAAGCCGGGATGTCGTCCAGCACAGCCTGGGATGGATAGAAAACACTCGCCCGATCATGCCCTATTTTCAAAATAGAATCCAGTGGAATTCCATTTTTTTCACAAAAAGGCCCCACGCGGGTGCGCCTTAAGGCCGAAAGGTGCCCTACAGCCCCTAATTTTTTAGCTATATCTTGCCCTAGGCTTCGCACGTAGGTACCTGATCCACAGGTCACTTCAAAGAAAGCATGACCGTCGTCTCCCCCATCCAACAAGCGTAATTCCTGAATCAAAACTTCCCGAGAAGGCATCTCAAACGCTTCTTGCCGGCGTGCCCTTACATAGGCTCGCTCTCCTTGAATTTTGATTGCAGCATAGGTCGGGGGGATTTGTTGAATCTTTCCCACAAAACAGGGCAAAACCGTTTCAATTTCTTGTCGGGTGGGCCGAATGTCTGACGTTTCAACGCTTTCCCCTGTTAAATCTCCTGTCGTTGTTTGGGATCCCCAAGCCACACAAAATCGATAAGCCTTAAGCTGCTGCATCAAATAGGGAATCAAGCGGGTGGTTTTTCCCAAAGCAATGGGCAACAATCCTGTTGCAAAGGGGTCTAAGGTACCAGCATGCCCAGCTTTGGAAACGCCAAGGGCTTTTCGCACCCGGGTAGTCACCCCCATAGAGCCCATGTCCGCTGGTTTATCGACAATCACCCATCCTTCTTGAATCATTTATGAACGTCTCAAGCGGCTTCATAGGCGCGCGCATCCACGAATTGGCGCACAACGGGATGATGGGTTGCATGCAGTTCAGCAACACTACCTGTCCACACAATTTTCCCCTCATGGAGCATGGCAATTTCGTCTGCAACGGTTTGCGCACATTTCAAATCGTGGGTAATGGTGAGGGCTGTTGCGCCTAATTTTTCAATTTTATCACGAATCAGCCGGCTGATGAGGGCGCTGAAAATGGGGTCAAGCCCCGCTGTGGGCTCATCACAAAAGAGATAAGATGGGCGCAGCGCAATGGCCCTGGCCAGAGCTACCCGTCGCTGCATCCCCCCAGAAAGCTCAGCAGGGTAGAGATCAGCAACATTTTTTCCAAGCCCAACGGCTTCTAGCATGTCCTCAGCAATTACTCTGGCAACGGGCTTGGGCTGTTTTTTTGACTGCAACAGCCTGAAAGCAATGTTTTCCCACACGGGTAAGCTGTCAAACAAGGCTGAAGACTGAAACACCATGCCGAGATTTTGCAATCTCGCTTCTTGTTCAGCAACGGTTTCACCGTTAATTTGCTTGCCTTCCATACGCAAAACACCCCTGTCGACAGACAATAAGCCAAGCAAGCATTTCAACAAAACGGATTTTCCAGATCCTGAGCGCCCCAAGAGCACCATGGAGCGTCCTTTTTGAATAGACAGTTGAACGCCTGACAAAACCTCATGGGTTCCAAAGGATTTATAAACATCTTGAACCTCAAGGGCTGTAACCGACGTACCCAAACGTTCCTCCTGCATACTTAATTTTTCCTCATTGGATAAAACGATTATATCGGAAAGAAAGGTAGCTTGGAAGGGGGGGCCTTTATTGCTTGTATAATGCCCCCTGAAAAAGAGAATACTCTGGAGAGGAACGTTTTAAATGGAAAAAAGCCTTATTGGATCTGGGCACAATGTCTTCAAAAATAGCACACAAGAACGGGTCCAAGCCGTTAGGACCCCATACATCTAACACTGTCATCCCTGCGCTGCTTGAGTTCGTCAGAGATTTTTTTGAAATAAACAAAATAATCCTGCTTTCCAGAGGAAATGATATAGTCTTTCGCTATGGTGTATAAATCGATGACAGATTCTCCCATGATATCATCAATTTCGTTGAGTTGAATCTCACCTCGGCAATAGAAAAATCCGACCATATCCACGAAATTGAAATAGGCCAGAATGTGGATGAAATCTTCGATTTTTTTTTCATCATCGCTTCCAGCAAGTTCTATAATTTTACGCGCCATGGCATGCGGATCTTTTTTGCATTCAAAATAATAGCGTCGAAGAATCCGTCTTGCCTTAAGGATCGATTCATCGCGTAACGCCTCATCCATGTGCAACAAAAACTCTGACGTGTTTTTTTTGAGAATTCTGTTGAATTGGATATAGGCGATGAAGATGAGGATGACCGTTCCAGCACCTTTCAAGAAGTGCAAAAAACTTTCAATTTCCTCTTGAGATGAGTTTTCGCGAGGAAAAAGCTTAGGAAAGAATTTGAATATCCCAGCAACCATTAGCGCGAGGATAACAGTCACAAAAAAACAGAAGAGAATCGGATGATCGATTCCTCGTTCACACCATTTCCTCCAACATTTTTTTATACACCCACAACACGACATCTCTTTTTCGCACGACATCTATTTTTCCTTTTAAAATCAATTTATTATATTGATCATCGTAGCGTCTTACACATTGAAAAAAGGTTAAAACCTTACCACTCGTCAGAATCATCCTGATATTTCCTTTATATAACCTCAGCTCGACGTAAGGAGCGTTTCTTCGAGTCTATTTTTCCAAGTCAGGGATGATTTTTTGGGCTTTAAGACGTAAGCGAGGATTCCTGCATAGAGAATTTGCTAGGAAATTATTAGGGGATTCTGTGACGCGTGTGCTGGATTTAGTAAATTTCCTTCAATTATTCAAGGCGGTTTCAATGAACCCTCGCCCGTTCAAAAGAAGGCGCTTGAAGGATTCTAAACCGTGGCTTCATCCCTTTTTTGATGCCGTGCGATAAGATCAACGCTTTTTTTCAGGGATTGCTGGAGTTTTTGACTGATGTAACCACGGTCTCCAAACAAAAGGCCTCCCAGGTTTTGTCAATTGCTGAACAACAGTTCGATCGTCTATGTTCCCGGGGATGAGCGTGGAGGACATAAATCTCTCCTTGATTTATTAGACCTCTTGTCGAATCTTTTTATGGACTGACAGGCGCGTCACTCCGGTGCTCACGATTCTCATGCACCCTAAGCACGACTGAAAGTCTTGCGCTTCCCGAAATTTTTGCCCCTAGGTTCCCTAAAATAGATTTCTAGAAGAAGCCTAGTTTTCTGAAAATAGCTCTCGAAAAAAACTATAATATACAAAAAGCAAAAGTAACAGTGGGAGCAACATAAAAACCACGCTGTCCCCACCAACGCTAGGGTCTAGCTTAGCTAGCTTCTGGTTTCTCAGAAGAGGCAAAAGGGTTTTTTGCAGCAAGATCTCTATCAATCAACTCAATCACAGCCATAGGCGCACGGTCTCCATAACGATATCCCGCCTTGATGATGCGTGTATACCCTCCAGAACGTGCCGCATAACGCTTTCCCAGAATTTCAACTGTCTTTTTTTGAATCTCATCACTCCCGAGGGTTGCGATCAAACGTCTCCTTGCAGCAAGGTCACCCTGCTTCCCAATAGTGATGAGCCTCTCAACAAAAGGCCGAAGATCTTTAGCCTTAGGCAACGTTGTTTGAATCTGCTCATATTTCAAAAGAGAAAGCGCAAGACCTGACAAAAGCGCTTTTCTCTCGCCCGTATTGCGGCCAAATTTACGCCCTCTAACTCCATGCCTCATGATTTTTTCCTTTCAAACTTTTAGAAGCCTTGGTTTCTAGCAAGCTGTTCCACATTTTCAGGTGGCCAGCCGGGAACATCCATACCAAGGGAAAGTCCCATTTCTTTCAAAACGCCAATAATTTCGTCCAAGGATTTTTTACCAAAATTAGGGGTTCTAAGCATTTCTTGCTCTGTTTTACGAACTAAATCCCCAATATAAACGATATTATCATTCTTAAGACAGTTGCTGGCCCGCAAAGAAAGCTCAAGCTCTTCAACCTTACGAAGTAAATCTGGGTGAAACGGAAGCTTGTTTTCAGCATCTTCAAAAGAACTTTGTTCCTCAACAGGTTCTTCAAAATTAACAAATTTCTGAAACTGGTCCTGAAGGATGCGCGCCGCAAGCCCAACAGCGTCTGTTGGGTTCACAAACCCATTGGTCTCTACCTGGATATAAAGCTTGTCATAGTTCGTTACCTGACCAACTCTCGTGTGTTCAACGTGATAAGACACACGCTTGACCGGGCTGAAATTGGCATCTAGCAGAATAAGCCCCACGGGGAGATTTTCCACTGCCCTTTGGGCAACAGACACATATCCTTTGCCAATCTCTACAGTCAATTCCATAGAAATCTTAGCCCCCTCACCAAGGGTGCACAAAATGTGATCTGGATCAAGGACCTCAACCTCAGCATGAGATTCTATCATTCCTGCCGTTACAATACAGGGGCCTTCAGCCTGCAAACGAAGCTTGCGAGGAACCTCGCTGTGAGAACGGAGCGCCAAAGATTTAAGATTTAAAACAAGATCCGTAATATCTTCCCGAACGCCAGGAAGAGAAGAAAACTCATGCAACACATTGTCAATTTGAACAGCCGTAACCGCCGCCCCTTGCAAAGAAGATAGAAGAACACGCCGCAACGCATTGCCTAAGGTGACCCCAAACCCTCTTTCCAACGGATCCGCAACAACAGTAGCTACACGCTCTTTATCATCACTATGCTTAACATTCAACTTATAAGGCTTAATAAGATCTTGCCAATTTCTTTGCAACACGCGCTTACCTCGTGATTTCTAATATAAAACTCTTTAATAGTAACAAATAAATTCTTTTAAATTCGGCGGCGTTTCGAGGGGCGGCAACCATTGTGAGGAATAGGCGTCACATCACGAATAACCGAAACAGAAAAACCAATTCCCTGCAATGCACGCAATGCAGATTCACGCCCAGAACCAGGACCTTTTAAAGAAGCTTCTAACATCTTCAAACCATGCTCTTGAGCTTTTTTACCAGCATCTTCCGCAGCCATTTGAGCCGCATAAGGCGTTGATTTCCTTGAACCTTTAAACCCAACAGTTCCGGCAGAAGACCAAGAGATTGCGTTTCCCTGGGCATCTGTAATCGTCACAAGGGTATTGTTAAATGTCGCGTTAATGTGAGCAACTCCGGAAATGATGTTCTTACGCTCCCGGCGCTTTAAGCGTTGGGTTGTTTTCTTTACCATGATAACCTTTTTTTTCGACTATTTACTTCTTTTTACCTGCGATGGGCTTTGCTTTTCCTTTGCGCGTACGAGCATTGGTATTCGTGTTCTGCCCTCTAACCGGCAACCCTTTACGGTGACGCACACCACGGTAGCAACCCAAATCCGTCAAGCGCTTGATGTTCATTCCCACCTCACGACGAAGATCACCTTCAACACGATAGGACGCATCAATCAACTCACGTATTTTCAAAATTTCATCATCTGTTAGATCGCAAATTCTGCGATGAGAAGCTATCTGAAGCTTGCTACACACATCTCGAGACCTCGTCGGCCCCATACCATAGATATAGCGCAAAGAAATTTCTACTCGCTTTTGTGTGGGAATATTTACACCCGCAATACGCGCCACGCTGGCTTCTCCTTTTTTTCAAAAAACAGACTAGAAAGCTAAGAAATAGCTAATCTAAAACATTTTTGAGATATACACTATCTCGCCACGACCTTCAAGCCTATAACTTTAAATCGCCCCTGCCCTTCCGGACAAAAAAACCACACGGCTCAGTATAGGGATAGGGACACACCTGTCAACTTTTAATTTTCCCCAAACAGCCTGCAATTTCTTTCTCCACTTCACCTACAGGTTTTAGAGCATCGACGGAAACCAACAACCCCCGCTGGCTATAAAAATCTAGAATGGGCTTTTCCTTCTCTTTATGAATCCGGAAACGCTCTTTGAAAACAGACACCTGGTCGTCTTGCCGCCTCGTGAGCTCTATGTTGCAATGATCGCAAAAACCCTCTCGCTTGGGAGGATTGGCATGCAACGCATACACCGCCCCACAGGACGCACAAACAAACCGATCTAAAATTCGCTGCACCAAAACATCTTCTTCTGCAGCAAGATAGAGAGCCGCGTCAACAGACATACCCTCTTGGTCTAAAATTTCCTCCAGAGCTTCAGCTTGGTATAAATCTCTTGGAAAACCGTCAAAAACAATGTTTGATTTAGGTAATAATTTAGAAAGATAATTTTTTAAAAGCGATACAACAAGCGTATTTTCTGGGAAAAGACCTTGCTCAATAACACCTTTCACCTGAAGCCCAAGGGGCGTTTCACGCCGAACCTCATCCCGCAAAATATTACCCATCCCAACCAAAGCAAAACCGTGCTTTTCTTGGAGAAAATGCGCTTGAGTCCCTTTCCCTGAACCAGGTGGCCCTAAAAAAACAAGATTCATCGCCGCCCCCTTGTGTACGATTTTTTCATCAGCTTTTCATAATGATGCGCAATGAGGTGAGAATGCAGCTGAACCACCGTATCAATGGTAACACCCACAATAATCAACAGACTGGTTCCACCAAAGTAAAAGGAAAGTGAAACCTGAGACATCACAATCTCCGGCAAGATACAGATGAAAGCTAAATATAAAGCCCCCACCACGGTCAACCGAGTCAAGAGATAATCAAAAAAATCTGCGGTCATCTTGCCCGGGCGATACCCAGGGACAAAGCCCCCATTTTTCCTTAAATTTTCCGCGGTCTCCGTTGGGTTAAAAACGATGGAGGTATAGAAAAAAGCAAAAAAGATAATCAACGCTGCGTACAAAATCATAAAAACAGGAGAACCGTGAGACAGCATCCGAACAATGGCTGAGAGCCATTCTGAATCAGACCCCATAGAAGAAAACCCTGCGATGGTTGTTGGCAACAACAACAAAGAACTTGCAAAAATAGGCGGAATCACACCTGTGCTGTTAAGTTTGATAGGCAAATGGGTATTTTCCCCTGCAAACATGCGCTGCCCCACCTGTTTTTTTGGATACTGCACGACGACTTTGCGATGCGCCCTTTCCATAAACACAATAAAAGCCATCACCGCAGCAATCAACGCAAGCACAAGCAAAATCACCACCACGTGGATTGCACCCGTCCGGCTGAGCTCTAAGGTTTGGAGCGCAGATTGGGGCAAATTAGCCACAATACCAGCATAAATGATCATAGAGGTTCCGTTGCCGATTCCCC
>JBOFRK010000202.1:0-1463 GCA_051650945.1 Alphaproteobacteria bacterium | reverse complement strand
AAGTGGGGCTCTAAAAGGCTCCATACGTGATCTGAAATATCGTGACGTCGATGAGAAGCTGTCATAAATAAAACCTTTTATTGATTGATTCTACATATCATCCTAACATAAAAAAAATCTCTTGACGACACTATCTAAGGCTTTCTGGCAACGATGATTTGGGAGATGGGCCTTGGCAAAAACCTGTAATCCTTCAAGCTTTGACTCAAACGCGTATCGAAAAACTTCACCTAGAACGCACATCTTTAATGGAAACAGGCCTTCAAGCGCTCTTGGACACAGTGAACAAAACGCATTTAACAGATCTTTACGTTAGCCGTGCTCAAGGCTACCGAATTACCCAAGAATTTTTCGATGCGTACACCCAAAAGCCACCCCGTGTTAACCTGGATGGTAAGCCACTCACCGTACACTTTGGGGAATAATCCTCTGTGCAGGAGCGGAAAATTCCGCTCAGTCCTTCCCCCTTGAGGAAGCCGCAAGCTGTGATATAGTAAGGAAGAATTAGACAAACAAAAGCGCCCCAGCAGGAAGAGAACAGCCATCATGCAAGAAGGTGGACTCAAAGCCCCCACACGCCACCCCATCCCTTGGCAAGAGGCTTCTTTTTATGATGAAGAGGCTTTGGAGGGAGAAACCCGACGCATCTTTGATATTTGCCATGGGTGCAGGCGGTGTTTCAACCTATGCGACAGCTTTCCAAAGCTTTTTGACTTGATTGATGATGCCCCCAGCGGGGAGCTGGACACGGTTCCTACAGAATCCTTTCGCAAGGTCACAGACGCCTGCACCCTTTGTGATATGTGCTTTATGGTGGCCTGCCCTTACGTTCCCCCCCATGAATTTAATGTTGATTTTCCCCACCTGATGCTGCGTCACCGGGCGGTTCAGCACCAAGCGGGACAAACATCTTGGACGGCTCAACAGCTGGCTTCTACGGATCGCAACGGAAAGCTGGGAACAGCGCTTCCTTCCCTAAGTAACTGGGCAACCAAGACCGAAAATAAGCTGACCCGTCCCTTATTGGAGAAAACCTTAGGGGTCGATCGCCGGGCCCATCTGCCTGCCTTCGCGTCTCAGCCCTTTGCAAAATCCCTGGCCCAGCATCCGGCGCCCCCTAACGCTCAAGCGCCCAGCTTTGGGGAAAAGGCTGTGCTCTACGCTACGTGTTACATGAATTATAACGACGTCCAAACGGGGCTTGCAGCGCGAGCTGTGTTGGCTCACAACGGCGTTCAGCTAGAGGTGGTATACCCTGAATGCTGTGGAATGCCCCAGCTAGAGCAAGGAAATTTGGGGGACGTCGCACGAAAAGCAGAGGCCATCACGCGCACCCTTCTGCCTTGGGTGGAGCAAGGCTACGTGGTGGTGCCGCTGGTGCCATCCTGTACCCTGATGATACGCCAAGAATGGCCCCTGCTGCTGCCTGAAAATCCAGTTGTCGGGCGCGTGGCTCAGCATAC
>JBOFRK010000201.1:0-7614 GCA_051650945.1 Alphaproteobacteria bacterium | reverse complement strand
GATTTCCTCCTTTGAGTGCATATTCGATGCGCCCCCCTTGGGTCAGACCTAGATTAGCCCCTTCCGCAATGACCCTTGCCTGAATGTCTCGCCCATCAACCCGACAACCATCATTGGCTTTGTCGCCAACTTCAGCATTGTTTTCGTGACTTGCTTTTACAAAAGTTCCAATACCTCCAAACCAAAGAAGATCTACCTGAGTTTTTAAGAGACAGCGTATAAGCTCTTGGGGCGTCAGCGCGTCTTGTTTTACCTGGAGCATCGCTTTCACCTCAGGAGAAAGAGAGATACGTTTAGCAGATCGCTCAAACACCCCTCCTCCATCAGAAATGAGGTTGGGTTGATAATCCATCCACGTGGATCGAGGAAGTTCAAACAAACGTTTTCGCTCTGCATAGCTCTTCAAAGGATCAGGGGTTGGGTCAAGAAAGATATGTTGATGGTTGAAGGCTGCGATCAGCTTAAGGCTTTTGGATAGCAACATACCATTGCCAAAAACGTCCCCTGACATATCTCCCACACCCACAACCGTTACAGGATCTTTGCTGACATCTATCCCAAGGCCTTTAAAATGGTGTTCAACAGATTTCCACGCACCCCGAGCTGTAATGCCCATTTTTTTGTGGTCATATCCAACGGATCCCCCTGAAGCAAAAGCATCCCCCAACCAAAAATTAAACTCATGGGAGATTTGATTAGCGATATCCGAAAACGTCGCGGTGCCTTTGTCTGCTGCGACCACAAGGTAGGGATCTTCATCATCATAACAAACGGTTTGTTCAGGAATAACAAGCTTTCCTTTTACCCAGTTGTCGGTTAATTCCAAAAGAGCCCGCATGAAGCGCTTGTAACACTGAATGCCTTCTTCCAGCCATGCTTCCCGGGTGGGAGCATCTGTTTTTTTAACTACAAAGGCGCCTTTTGAGCCCACAGGAACGATCACAGCGTTCTTAACTGTTTGGGTTTTCCACAAGTCATGCAGTTCTGTACGATAGTCCTCTGGCCTATCTGACCAACGAATACCGCCTCTGGCAACTTTTCCGCCTCGCAGGTGGATGGCCTCAAACTGGGCCGCATAGACGAAAATTTCGTACAGTGGAACGGGGCTAGGTGATTCATCAACCCGCTGAGAATGAAGCTTCACCGAAAGATACGGTTTAAAAGCTCCTGTAGCATCTGTTTGGTAAAAATTGGTTCGAACCGTTGCAATGATGAGATTCAAAAAGCGCCGCAGGATACGATCCTCATCGCTATTGGTAACACCGTCTAGCAGCTTTTCCAAAACTGTTTGTTTTTCCACGCAAGCAGCCTCCCTGTCCCCCTCAACATCAGGAGAAAACCTGAGACAGAAAAACGCTACCAGCTCCCGTACAATGTCTGGCTCTTTGGCGAGTACCTGTTCAATATAAGCCTGGCTAAACGGCGTATTCAGCTGTTTTAAATAGCGGGAATAGGTTCGTAAAATTTGGCATTCTCGCCAGGTCAAACCTGCTTCCAACACAAGACGATTAAAGCCATCATTTTCGGCTTCTTGGTTCCAGATTTTTAGGAAAGATTCCAGAAAAAGAGTTTGTTCAGAAGCGGAAGGCACACGCCCGGAAAGAAGCGGAAAAACTTCTAGAGCATGAATCCAGAAGGGCTCTTCCCGCCCTTGGAGCAAAATTTTAAACGGAATTTCCGTGGTAACTTTAAGCCCCATCTGCTCAAAAACAGGCAGGATATTGCTTAAAAAGATGATACTATGGGGATTATAAAGCTTGATCTGTAACGTGGCGCCTGAGCTTGCTTCGATTTGTTTGAGAGAAACCTGCAGGCTGTCTTGTTGAAGCGCTGCTTCGATAAATTTAATATCGCGCATGGCCTCTTCTGCATCAAATTGATCTCGGTAAGCTCTAGAAAATGCATCACCATATTGATGAAAGAATCCCTCTCCTGCTTCATCACCATAGCGCTTTTTGACGCTTTTTTTGAAAAAATCTCCCCAGGTGAATAGCTGTTGGAACAGCTGTTTTTCAATGACCTGGGTATCATAAGCTTCTATCTTAAATTCCGCTGGAAGAGAGATAATATAATGCAGGCGGGCAAAGGCCAAATCCCCTAAGTGGATATTCCACGAGCTAATTTTTCCGTGGAAGATTTTTTCCAATATTTCTCCCATTTTTTTCCGAAGGGTCGCGCCGTAACGCTCCCTTGGAATATAGATAAAACAAGAAAGATAGCGCCCAAATTGATCAGGGCGCATGAAAAAGCTGAGCCTTTGGCGCTCTTGGAGCTGCAAAACTGAAAAACTTAATTCATAAAGCTCTGCAACAGAGCTTTGGAGTAGCTCTTCCCGCGGAAGGGTTTCCAGCACGTGGATCAGCGCTTTTCCATCATGCCAATTGGGGGCAAGACCTGTTTGCTTCAAAACCTGATTGATTTTGTACCGGAGGAGGGGAATGTCGCGTGCACTCTGGTTATAAGCACTGGAGGTAAAAAGCCCTAAAAATTGGTGAAATCCAATAACATGCCCTTCAGCATCAAACTGTTTAACGCCAATACAATCCATAAAATCAACGCGGTGGATGGTGGAGCGTTGGCTGGTTTTCGTAATAACAAGCGGCTGAGATTCCAATAAAAATTGGATAGTCTCAGGTCTGTGACGCACGCCTTCAAAGACAACCTGAAGTTTTTGTCGTTCAGGAGCCCTTAAAATACCCAAGCCTGCTTGAGTATCAACACTTTGGATGAGGCTATTTTCTTCCCTAAACCGATAAGCACAATAGCCCAAAAAGGTGAAATGGTGATCCCCCAGCCAAGTAAGAAAATCTAAGGTTTCACGAAATGCTTCATCTTTTTGAGACGCTGGGTAACGTTCCAAATCCCCAAGGGCTTCTTGCACTTTAGCGCGCATGTCTTGCCAGTCAGTAACTGCCAGCTGCACGTCCTCTAAAATGGCCAAAATTTGAGCTTTAACCGCAGGAAAAGCGCTAGGCAGGATGTGTTCCGTGGTCTCATAACGGATGAATGATTCATCAATGGAACCTGTACAAGAGACCTCCCGCGGCGAACAAAGGGAAAGAAGGTGATCACGGTTGTCTCGTGCTACTCTCAGCACGGGGTGGAGAACAAAGTTTAAAGATAGCCCCTTGGCATTCAAAAAAGCAGCAATGGAATCAACCAAAAAAGGCAGATTGTCGTGGAGAACTTCAATGACCGTACGCTGAAAAGATTGCCCTTCTTCTTCAAATGTTTGGTTGGAAATCTGAATTTTCGGGGTTCCTGCAGGCCGCGTTTGCAAAAAATCCCAAACCTGAAGCGCCACCTCAGACAGGTAAGAAGGGTCTTTTTCATCCAGATCGTAGGAAGCTAAATTATGGTAAAGCTCCCCAACAAAAGCCCTGAAAACCTCTGCTTTATCTTGTGAGATGCTACCCAAAGCACCCGTTAGGATAGTCTCGATTTTCTCGTCTCTTAAATCCTTATTACGCACTTGTTCCTTCTCCCCGCTGCCCATTTTTCAAATTATTATACACAATTTGATTAGAAACCTTCAAAAAAGCAGTTCCTCACGCTACTTCCTGTTTTCTAGCATGTTCTTTTTCAAAAGTCAGGGACTATTTTTGAAATAACAGCTTGATTTTTGGTTTTTCAAAAAATATCCAAAACCGTAGAGGCCCCCTAGCAGCATGGCGAAACACCCAATCCAGATCCAAGGCGCCAGGGGAAGATACATAGCTTTGATCTTCCAGGTTTTGTTTGAATACGCTTCCTCCAAAATCGTATACACATCTGCAAGCCCTGTGGTGTAAATGGCGGTTTCAGAAATCAAAGATTCTTGAGGGTGGTAGAGCCGCTTTTCTGGCATCAGCATGGTAAAAAAATCGCTTTCTGGGTAGCTAAGCTTCAGCCGTGCTTGATAGCGGTCAAACAACTTCCCCTCTTGGAGGTCTACAGATGTTAGTGTCAGCGCATAAGGCCCCACCTGCATGGCCCCTTGGAGCGGGAGAACGGCTTCGGTTTCGACGCGCCAAAAGCTTGCAACCCCTAAGCCAATAAAGGTAATCCCAACGCCAGCGTGGGCCAAGAGGGCTCCCAAACGAGATCCATCTCGTTGGCGTAGCATGCGCCAGCCCCAAAAGCTGGTGCCCCACAACACCCATGCCCCAAGGGATAGCACCATCAGAGCCAGCAACGAAGGGATGCTGACGGCAACGCTGATGAAAAGCACGCTCCCCAGGGTTAAAGTCGCCGCAAAGCTGAGGGGAGCAAGGGCCTTCAGAAGCCTTCCCTCCTCGGTCACAAAAGGGACCAGCGGCATGATCAGCAAGGCTAGGCTTGCGAAGGGGAGCAGCGTGAGGGTGAAATAGCTGGGATCCAGCGCAATGGTTTTGCCTGTCGCCCACGCGTACCCCAGTGGGAAAAAAGTTCCAAGCAAAACCATCAACGCCATCCCCACGAAACTAAACCAGTGGAACGCCAGGCCGCCTTGATAAGATAGGAAAGAACTTGGAGATGGCTGATGAAAGGGGGGAAATTTACGCGCCCACTCATACCCCGCCAGCGTAAACCCAAAAAAGCTGAAACCAGCAAAAATAAGAAGGAGATAAAAACCTTTGTCAGGGTCGTAAGCAAAGCTGTGAACAGAGGAAAGGACCCCTGCTCGGGTTAGATAGATCCCCAGCAAACAAAGCGAAAACGCCAAGATACTGGACAGCAAATATCCTTTTAAGAAAAAGGGAGGCTGTTGTTGGCCTGAGCCAGGCCTTAGCATGTGCAGCATCGCTGTTCCTACAAGCCATGGCATAAGCGATGCGTTTTCGACAGGATCCCAAAACCACCACCCTCCCCAGCCAAGCTCATAATAGGCCCACCAGCTTCCCCAGCCAATGCCAAGGGTTAAAAATGACCAAGCCAAAAGGACCCAGGGGCGAACCAGCCGTACCCATGAAGACGCATCTTGGTGCAGCATAAAAGCAAGGCTCCAGGAAAAGGGAACGGAAAATCCTAGATAGCCAAAATAGAGCGTGGGTGGGTGAATCAGCAAGGAACGGTCCTGGAGCAAAGGGTTGAGGGCCAACCCTTGGGAGGGTATTTTCCCTAAAGGGAATGGCTCAAACGGATGGCTCAAACACACCATAAAACAGAGAAACGAAAGAGTGATCAACCCTTGAACCATAACAGCCGTGGACGTTCGTGCCTGGGGTTGATGCAAGCTAGCCAGCAACGCCGCAAACAAGCTCAACATCCAGCACCCCAGCAACAAAGACCCTTCATAATTTCCCCACATGGCCCCTAGACGAAAGAACCAAGGCATATGGGTATGGTTATTCGAAAAAACATTCAAAAAAGAAAACTGACAGCTGACATAAGCCCACCCAAGAATCAACAAACACAGGCTTAAAAAAGCCAGCTGCGCGTATGTTGAGGCGCGAAGCAGCTGAAACCGTTTAGGCGAAAAATGCCAAAAATTCCATCCCCCTGCCACACCTTGAACAACGCCAAAGGCAGTGGCAAGCCACAAGGAAATCAATCCTATTTCTGGGGCGACGTGGGAGAATGCTGCCATCTGCCTTTTTCCTTTAAGGATTGAACAAGCTCCCGGGGCATATAGGTTTCATCATGCTTGGTGAAAAGCTTACGGGCCTGAAATTGCTGACGGTCCTCTTGCCAGATACCTTCTACGACAACCCCCTGCCCCTCCCGAAATAAATCTGGGAGGCTTCCTTGATAGTGCACCGAGATTTCATGGGTTTCATCTTGAAGCAGAAACCGTTTGTTTTCAAACTTTCCGTGGAAAGAGCCCCTCTTCACCAGGCCCCCCAGCCGAATCAGCTTTTCTTGGGCGCGCTGCCCCGGAGAAAGGCTCAAAAAATGCTTGGGCGTATAAAAAAAGATCATGCTGGTTTGAAAAGCGTAAAAAATGAGACCCAGGCTACAAGCCATCAGCAGTAACAGAAGAAGAAGCTTGATTAAACGACGCCACTTTTGTTTCAGCTCCCCCAACATGTCAACGAAATTTTTCCGCCGAAGAATCTGATAGATCTCCTTGGGTGAGGATTGTGTAAGCCTCTCTGGCTTTTCGTGCCGAAGCCCGCAAATGCCTCGCTAAAAGAGCCAGCGCCGCCATAGCAAAACCATAGGCCCCCCACACGTAAACCCCATAGCCCTCCATCTGCAACCAAGTCCAAAGTTTATCCATAGATCTTCAGCCGCTTCTTGCGTCCTTTTTTCTTCTTAACTGCAGCAACCAACCTTGATGACGCATTGACGATCACGATATGGGCCGCTTGGTCCCACACAGGGATATCCTTCCAAGAATTGCCCGCATAAATAAAGCGGCCAGGGCCAAAGGTGTTGGCTAGAATCGTCGCTTTGATGATCCCGACAACGTTTTGGGTTCCTTGGCTGGCAATGACCAATTTAAAAAAACCTAAATAATTAGCTATCTTTTTTGCAACGAGAAGGTCTGCACCTGTTGCAAGGACCAAAGTTTTTCCCTCTTGGGACAAGCGCTCTAAATCTTTTAAAAGCTCTGGGTGGTAAGAAAGTTTTGCGGGATCAAGCATCACCTTTTGGGCCAGGATGCGCTTGAAGGCTGCCCTTCCTTTGAAACAAAACGTGAGCGCCACCTGCAGCACACCAAACCAAGATTTTTCCCACAATTTCTTGAGCAAAATCCACAAGGTTTCTTCCCTCACAAGGGTGCCATCCAAATCAATACAAATGGGAAGATTTTGGTCTTCTATCATGGCATTTCATCCGTTTCAACAGGCTTTAAGATAATGACTTCGTTGGGTGCTGCATATCCTAACAGTAAACGAACTTGATATTCCAGCAAATCAGGGTCAATTTCTTTAGACATCAACCCCACCTTTGTTTCCAGCTCTTCTTTTTCCACCATCAAAGCTTGCAAATGACGTTCTTGAAGCTCACACTCTCTAGAAAGTTTCATCCACCCGAATATGCCTCGTTCCCCCTGAATGGCGTGGTAGACAAAATACATCAGCGTCAATCCAAGCATCGAAGGTATCAAGCCTTTCGAAAGCTTACGAGGAACCCAAAATTTCATCTTATTTCCTTTTTCATCATTTAATATCTGGTTTATATAATCGTATTCGTCAAGCTTGGGCTTCTCCCTGTAATAGAATAGGAAGGTGTTGGAACTTGAATACCTGCTTCATCAAAAACTTGCTTCAAAATACGATTAAATCCACGCCGAACAATATCTTGCTGGCTTGGCATTGTCCTCAAGCGCACCTGAAAAATCATTGAAAAATCTGTTACTTCGTTGATGCCACGTATTTCAAGAGGCGCCAACACTTTTTTTGAAAACGAAGGTGTTTTTTTAAGAATTTGATAAGATTTTTCAACAAGTTGTTGAATATGGTCTACATTTTCGCCATATGCTATGGATATATTACAAATAACACAAGAAAAAAGACGGCTCTTATTCCCCACAATCCCGATTTGACTGAACGGGATAGTCAGCAAAATCCCATTGTCCATCCGCACTCGCAAGGTACGCAAGCTCAAATCTTCTACAATACCCGCCTTTCCATCTATCTCTACTTGATCTCCCACCACAAGGGTGTTTTCCAAAATCATGAAAAAACTGGTTACAAAATCTTTAAC
>JBOFRK010000200.1:0-8645 GCA_051650945.1 Alphaproteobacteria bacterium | reverse complement strand
TCGAAAATACTGTTGAACCTCGGACAAAGCTTCACCTTGACACAAGCGCTCTACAGCCTGAATCCAGATAAAGCCTTCCACAACCAAGGAAGAAGCATAAAAATAGAGTGCTTCATCCAAGGTGGCTTGGGTGAAGGCTGGCGGACAAGTGTGCCAAAGATTCAAAAATTGCTGCTGCTGTTTAGACAAGCGTAATAAATTAAACTGAGTCAGTTTTCCTGAGATTAAAAACAACCGCAACAAAGGATTGGCTTGATGCTTAAAAGCGCTTTCTAAGGTTTCTAAAGCCTCAAAACATCGCAAATGGGATTCAACATCCCCCGCCTGTCCTAGAATCAGTTCCAAAAACTGGTTTTCTAAGAGCGTTTTTAAAACAGGAAAAACGTTTTTGGCTTCCAGCAACCGCATCAATTCTTGGGTAATACGTTCCTTTGCAAGGTGAGCCAAAGAGGTTTTGGCGTCTAAACAAGCCTCCAAGCTGGGGCCATGGTAAAAACCGCCTCCCTCAGATGCAAGGCCATAGCGCACTTGAAACCTAAAAAATCTTAAAATTCTTAAATGATCTTCTTGAACACGTTGGGAAGGGCTTCCGATAAACCTTACCACGCCTTGGCGTAGATCCTCTACACCTCCAAAAAAATCATATAAACGCCCCTCTCCATCTAAGAAGAGAGCATTCATTGTAAAATCTCGCCTGGATGCGTCTGCTTCCCATGAGGTGGTGTACCCTACGACTGCGTGCCTCCCGTCTGTTTCAAGATCTTGGCGCAGGGTTGTGATTTCGTAAGGCTGATGCTCCAAAATCGCCGTCACTGTCCCATGGTGAATCCCCGTTGGAATCGCTCTCCCGCCACCTTGAGAAAAACATTCCAGCACCTGTTCAGGCAACAAGGTGGTAGCAATATCAAAGTCTGAAGGGGTTTGGCCTAGCAAGCTGTCCCTCACAGCGCCGCCGACAAAGCGCCCCTCCCCACCAGCTTGAGCCAATAAATTGAGTACGTGGCGGTGTTGTTGCAAGTGGAGCCATGGAAAAGAAAAGGTGAGGTTGCGCAAGGATATATTACTTTTTTGGGTGTGAATTAGGACCAGATAATACCCTTCGAATGTTCCAAAAGCCAGTACAGCTTCCCAGCAAAAAACCGCCTATAAGCCCCCAGGGAGAGCTATGCAACCAACGGTCTATCAAAATGCCCAAGCCAACACCTAACAAAACGCCAGAGATAAGCTCAACCCCCAAGCGAGCCGCCTTTCCCATCGGATAAGCATGCCTCATTTTTTCTGAAGGGGCTTTATAGTGCTGTTTTAAACGGTCAATACGCTCTTTCAGATTTTGGGATTTTGTTTGCACAGGATCTCCAAACTTTTTACTTTTCGGCTGCATGCCACCAACTATACAACTCCGGGATACCTGTGGGCATAAAAGGAGGATGCTTAAGGTGCTTACGATAGGCAACAATGTCTTTTGTATGGTGGTAGAGAGGAATGCAAAGCCTTTCATGGCGCAAGAGCCTGTCCAGAACCTGGATAAGGGTTGTGAGCTCTTGATAAGTATGTGCTTCAGCGATTCGGTTGCAGATTTCATCAATGGCTTGAGAGCGAACGCCTGCATAGTTTCGAGAGGGAACATTCGCCAAGTGAGATGACCAATAAAGTTGTTGTTCAGCTCCTGGAGACATGGTGTGTCCCCAAAAATGAACAATCATGTCGAAATTATATTCTTGGAGGCGTTTTTGGTAATGTGCGTTATCCACAGCTCGCACATCTACCTGAAATCCAAGTTTTTTGCGCAGAATGTCTGCAAAAATTCCAACCACTTTTTCGCGTTTAGGGTCGCTGATCAGAATTTCAAAGCGAAACGGCGTGCCCGTTTCAATGTGTTTTAGAACACCATTTTGTAAAACCCAGCCTGCACTTTCCAGAAGCTTGCGGGCTTTGTGAAGGTTTTCCCGTTTATTTTGCTCTGGATGTTGGATAATTTCTGGCAAAGGGCCAAAAACAGCCGGACTAACTCCAGAAAGTGTTTCCAAAATAGCCTTTTCTTCGGCAGGCAAAGGGTCTTTGGCTTGGAAAATCGTGTTTTGAAAAAAGCTTTCAGTGCGAGTATAGCCGTTATAAAAAAGATTTTTATTGATCCAATCAAAGTCAAACAGAAGGTTGATGGCTTCTCGAACGCGCACATCTCCAAAAACACCCCGCTCTTGTCTCATGTTAAAAACAAGCGCCGTCATCCCTACCGCATGGGCGTGGTCTGCCTCTTCTCGGATGATATCACCCCTTTGAACAGCGGGGAAATGATAACCCGTCATCCATCGCGTGAGATCTGTCTCTTTCCAAACATCAATCAAGCCAGATTTAAACGCTTCAAAGGCCACGAACTCAGAACCGTAATAATCAAAACTGATTTGATCAAAATTATAAACACCTTTAATACAAGGCAGATCCTTCCCCCAATAGGCAGGGTCTTTACGATAAACAATACTTTTCCCTGGAACAATCGTTTCGATTTTGTAAGGACCACTTCCCATTAAAGGTGTCATCCCCGTTTTATCAAAAGACCTTCCTTCCAAATTTTTCTCAGAAATCACAGGCATCAAAGCAATAAGAAGGGGAATCTCCCGGTCATAAGTTCCTTCCATTTTTTCGAACACAAACTGGATTTGACGAGGGTTTAAAACTAAAATATCTTTAATTTTTTTAGCCAACTGCTTACGTGTCGGGCTTCCATGTTCTTTCAACATGGTGTAGGTGAACAAAACGTCTGAGGCAGTGACGGGGCTTCCATCTTGAAAGCGCGCTTCAGGCCTAAGGTTGATCGTGATAAACGATCTATCCTCGGGCATTTCAAAGGAAGTAGCAAGGCGTCCATAAATCGAAAAAGGCTCATCAGGAGAGCGCTCCCCTAGGGTATCAAAAGGGAGATAGCTATAAAGCCCCAAGCCTGCGGCAGGGATCCCTTTGATAAGCCAAGGGTTAAGGGTGTCAAAAATATGACCGATTGCGTGAAGCCGGAGGGTTTTTCCTTGGGCAGCATTGGGATTGTTGGTATCGAAATGCTTGAAATCCGCCGAATATTTCAAATCTCCATACATGGAAATGCCGTGGGTGGGAAGCGCAGCAACTGGGGAGGGTATAACAGAACTTTGGGAAATATTTCCCAAGCTCATTTCAGGCGTTAAAGAAAATACTAATAATACAAAACAAGCCAACCAATGAAAACACAACATTTAAAAAAATACTCCTTCAAAAGCACCATAGATCAGCAAAAACTTTCTAATGGGCTGGCGGCCCCATTTGACTGATATTCCGTAAAGATTATCTTCCTCAACCTTATCCATAGAAATTTAATCTAGCAGATCTTTATCTTATTGTTAAGGAAGTTGCTTCCCTCTAAACTTTAATTTTGAAAGAAGTTCATGAGTTGAAAGGCTTCTATCTGGGTTATGCGCTTTTTCGGTGCAAAAAATATTTTTTCTATCCTATTGTGATTAGGCGCAATCCTCGTTATGTTAGGGGAGAGGAATTTTAGATGGGTAGGTCGAAGCTAGCAATTAGTGGCTTTTTTTTCACCCGGCCCGTTTATTAACTGTTGAGTTCGGAGCATTTCTTTTTGGATGGCGTAAACGAGCGATTCTTTCAAAAGTTTCGCAAGACAAATAAAAAAATAGGAATACAACCTACTTTTCATGTCGTTTTAAAGGCCTTCCACTTCTCAACACGTTGCAACGTTAACCCTTTTTCCTTTGGCGAAATGGAAGAGAGGGCCAGAGGAGTTTTTATTAAATGAATAAAAAGATGTTAGTGGATGCGTCCCATGCTGAGGAAACCCGTGTTGTCATTCTTAATGAGCAAAAATTGGAAGATTTTGATTGCGAGACTTCCACAAAGCAACAATTTAAGGAAAATGTTTATTTGGCTCGTATCGTGCGGGTGGAGCCTTCCTTACAAGCTGCTTTTGTAGAATTTGGTGGCAATCGGCATGGGTTTTTAGCTTTTAATGAAATTCACCCAGATTATTATCGGGTTCCTGTAGAAGATCGTGAAAAATTTTTAAAGCCTGAAAAGGATGATAAAATTTTTGATGAAGAACAAGAGTCTGTTTCACCTGAAGAAGGCGCTGATCAAGCAGAAATAGTAAAAGATGAATTGGATAAAGATGGAGAAAAACCAGAACAAGCTCTGATCCTTCCTGGTGAAGAAAATGACTCAGAAGAACGTACTTCTCCTGTATCTAAAGCTAGTCTGCGACCCTATAAAATTCAAGAAGTAATCAAACGTCGCCAAGTGATGTTGGTGCAAGTGATCAAAGATGAGCGCGGGGGGAAGGGAGCAGCACTCAGCACCTTTATCTCCCTTGCGGGACGTTACTGTGTCTTGATGCCGAATACGCCCCGAGGGGGAGGTATTTCCCGCAAAATAGCTTCTGTGAAAGATCGCAAGCGGTTGCGAGAGATGATCGACGGGTTCGCAATTCCGGATGGGATGGGGTTGATTGTTCGAACGGCGGGGCTTGCTCGAACGAAGACAGAAATTAAACGTGATTTTGATTATTTGCTGAGGTTATGGGAAGAAATTCGGGAAAACACCCTTTCTTCGACGGCTCCAGCCCTCATTTATGCCGAAGGTGATCTGATTACCCGCTCTATTCGGGACCTGTATCATAAAGACATTACGGATGTTTTGGTAGAAGGCGAGGAGGGGTATAAAAAAGCAAAATCTTTGATGCGCATGTTGATGCCGAGCCATGCAAAGCGGGTTCAGCTCTATAAAGACCCTCAAATTCCTTTGTTTCAAAGGCATGCTGTTGAAGATAAGCTTGATAACATTCACAGCCCCATCGTTCAGCTTCCCTCGGGTGGCTATCTTGTGATCAATGCGACAGAGGCGCTGGTTGCGATTGATGTTAACTCTGGAAGATCTACGCGGGAGCGGCATATCGAGGAAACGGCTCTCAAAACCAATTTAGAAGCTTCAGAAGAAATTGCACGCCAGTTGCGGTTGCGCGATTTAGCCGGGTTAATCGTTATTGACTTCATTGATATGGAAGTGGGGAAAAATAATCATGCGGTTGAGCGCCGGTTTCGAGAATCTATCAAAGATGATCGGGCTCGCATCCAAGTGGGAAGCATCAGCATTTTTGGTTTGTTGGAAATGTCCCGTCAACGGATGCGTCCGAGCTTGATTGAAGCCAGTACCATGCCTTGTTCCCAATGTCGTGGTACAGGACTTGTGCGCTCCGTGGAGTCTTCAGCATTACGCCTGTTAAGGGCTATTGAAAAACAGTGCGCTGAAGAAAAGCAGCGCCAAGTTCGAGCGTTTGTTCCCACGCCTGTTGCTATGTATATTCTCAATCAAAAGCGTGCTTCATTAGCGCAGCTTGAGGTTCGTTATCAAGTAACCGTTCAGGTTTTGCAAGATGATACCCTTATCCCGCCTGATTTTCGTCTGGAAGCCTCTGGCGAAAAACTTGTGGAAAAAGTGCTGGAAGAGCCAAAACAGGAAATTGTTGAAGATGTTTCCTCTTCCACAGAAGATAAAAGGGAGAACCCTTCAACAAACCATGCAGAAAAACCCAAAAAGCGGAATCGGCGCAACAGGGATCGTAACCGCCGAGAAAGGGAGCAAAAAACGACCCAATCTGAAATTGAAACCAAAAAAAATGAAGCCTCTCCGGAGGTAGTCAAGGTTAGGGTTGAAAAACAGCCTTCCAAAACTGATGCAAAACCTTCACAACTCCCGCTTATGCATGAAACTAGAGCCGATACAAAACCTTCTGCGTGGCCCGTGAGTGAGCCCAAAGTAGCGAATGAATCCTCCCAAACTGCCCAGGAACCTAAGGCACCTGGAACCCAAAAACGCAGATCTCGCAACCGGTATTCCCGCCAAGGAGGAGTACGACCTAAATCTCAGGAAAGCGACGCAGCGAATGGGAATAGCGTCTCATCAGCACTCTTGCTAGACCCTAAAGCCTCTGAAAAAAAACTTAAGCAAAATGAATCGGTTAACGCCAACAGCGCATCAGCAAAAACTGGAGCTAGCTCAGCTGAAGCCCTTAAGGACCGTAAAAAAGGGTGGTGGCAGCGTTTGCTGGATACATAAAAAAAATTTTTGGGGCTGACACCTAATAAAATTCTTTAAGAATCAATTTTAGATCCTTAAGGAGCTGTTTTGGAGAACCTAGATTAAAGCGCCATTCACATTCATTCTTTCAAGAAGAAATTGAAGTGATCTTTTGGGACCCCATTAAATTTTCTCATGTGTTGTTTAGCCTGATTCCAAAAGTTTTCAATACCATTAATGTGGTTGTGCTTATGGGAAAATAGGGTTGAGTGGTTGATGCTATAATGCTTGAACTCTGAGACATCCAAAGCATTGTAGGATCGATAAGAATCCGTATAAACGACGCTGTCAGGCATGATTTTTTCGCGAATAATGGGCATTAATGGTGAGGTTTTAGTATCCTCAATAACCTGTGTGTAAACATGCCCCCCTCGTTTAAGAATGCCAAAAACGGGAGCTTTGCCAGCCGCCACGCGTCCTCTTTTGCCTTTCTGCACTCCCCCAAAATAACTCTCATCCAATTCGATTTTTCCACAAAATTGTTCGATTCGATCTTGCTGTTTGAGGGCAATCTTCTCTCGCAATTTGTGGAAAAATTTGATAGCAGAATTTCGATGGATACCTACCAAATCAGCTGCTGTGCGAGCTGTCGTTCCTGAAACAAAATATTCCATCAATCGTAACTGCTCTGAACGGCTTAGTTTGCAATGCTTTATGTACATTTTTACACCTAACTTTTAAAAAGTTAGGTGTCAGCCCCTAAAAATTTAATTGGCGGATGCAAAAGAATCAAGTATGATGGGCGCCGTTGCCGGATTAGCTCAGCTGGTAGAGCAACTGATTTGTAATCAGTAGGTCAGGAGTTCGAGTCCCCTATCCGGCACCATCTTCATAGCTCATGAATCTTTTGTTTGCTTTTTCTTAAAGTATTTTATAGTGTATTAAGAGTTTGGGGAAGCTTCAGGCGTTCCATCAGACAAATAGGAATGTCCGTGCGGCAAATTCTTTGATAATTGTGGGTGTAAAGAGGTTCTTCCGTGTCTGAAGGCAAACGTTTTACTCAAAAGCTGTATGAGCACCATATAGAAGATGCCTTTGAATCCTGTGCTGTAACACGGGAAGCTTATGCCAGTTCTCTTCGAGATGTAAAAGCAGCCCTGGGGCTTTTAAAGCAACAGGGAGATCAAGGGCTTTTGCCTATGCTGGAAACGCCTTTTTGGAAAGAAGATATGCTTCAATTCCAAGCCATCGCCGCTGCTTACCGAAAATTTCGCTATGTGCTGGTGATTGGAACGGGAGGCGCAACCCTTGGTGGACGAACCCTCTCAGCGCTGCTTCAATCTTGGGTGATGTCAGACACGCACTATCCAAATCTTTATTTTTTAGACAACCTGGATTCTGAGATTTTTTGGGAAATTATTTCCTTAGCAAACCCAGCGACAACCGGTGTTCTTGTGATCTCAAAATCAGGAGAAACCCCAGAAACGCTTATTCAACTTATGCGCTGTTTGGAATATTGGGAAGAATTTCTAACGCCTGAACAGCTGGAACAGCACATCACCGTTATCACAGAGCCAAAGCCCAATACCCTTCGACGCATTGCGTCCCACTATGGGTTTCAACAGCTGGATCATCCGCCCCAGGTGGGTGGACGCTTTTCCTGCTTTACGGTGGCATCGTTTCTCCCAGCTATGATTGCAGGGGTTAATGTGAAAGAGGTGAGACAGGGTGCTGCTTACCTCTTAAATCAGGTTTTTAGCCAGCCAACCAGCGCACCTGTGGAAGGGGCAGCGTTGATTTGGGCTCTCCACCAAACGGGGCAATTTCCGTCCCATGTGATGATGCCATATGGGAATGTTTTTGTTCCTTTCAGTCTTTGGCATCGTCAGCTCTGGGCCGAAAGCCTCGGCAAAGATAACAAAGGCTTTACACCCATTTTCTCGCCTTGCCCTTTGGATCAGCATAGCCAGCTTCAGCTCTATCTAGCAGGGCCTAAAGATAAATTTTTTACGTTTCTTTATGAGAGACAAACGGCTCGAGAAACACCCAGATCCAACCTTTGGGAAGCCTTTCCAGAACTTAAATTTTTGGCCCATGCCTCCATCAGCGACTTGGTTCAAGCAGAAATGGCAGCAACCATTCAGGTACTTCGCCAACGGGGTTGTCCAGCACGAACGATTGTTGTCCCCACGTTGCAAGAAATCTCCCTTGGGGCGTTAATGATGCATTTTATGCTTGAAACCCTCCTCTTAGCTCAGCTTCTACAGGTAGAACCTTTAACTCAGCCAGCGGTAGATGCAGGAAAAATTTTGGCTAAAAAATTTCTCCTTAACCAATTTGCTTCCAAAACGCCTAAAAAGAAAATTTAGACATAAATCTGGCCGAAATGTTCCGTAGCTTGGCAGTTTTAATTTTGCCACAGATATGAAATTTGGCTCAGGACTAGGGATGTTTAGTCCCAGATTGTGATGGTATGGATTATGAGCCATTACTATGGAAGGAGTCATTATGGGACAATTATTACACGGATGCGCCAAAACGACAGAGGCAGTTCGTCGAGCTATCCAAAATAGTCAAGAGAGCTTAAA
>JBOFRK010000199.1:0-1135 GCA_051650945.1 Alphaproteobacteria bacterium | reverse complement strand
CAAGTGGGGCTCTAAAAGGCTCCATACGTGATCTGAAATATCGTGACGTCGATGAGAAGCTGTCATAAATAAAACCTTTTATTGATTGATTCTACATATCATCCTAACATAAAAAAAATCTTTTGACGACACTATCTAGAAAAATTTATAACAATTTTTGATATGGATCAATTTTTTACCTATCATGCGCATTATATCGCGTCTGGCTTGAGCATCCGGATGTGCTTGAGAATTCAGTAGGTAAGCATAATATTTGGAAAGATCTTGACCGAAAAAAAGCTATCTATCATTTCGACAAACTTTTTCTGGATAAGCTAAACGAGCTTGCTGGAAACAAATAGAGCTCTACGGGGGGGCTTCACGGCTTAGCCTAACCCCCAAGAGACTAAGACAAAATTTCACACTGGGGAAATTGCTTTTTAAGCAGCTCAAGGGTTGAGGCTTCAAGGTGAACAGACACCTGAATGCATTCATCTGTGTCAGTCCGTTGTACCACGTGCCCATGGGCGTAAAGCCACGCCAAAAGTTTCCCCTCCGTGGTTGAAAACGAGAGCGTTAACGGGGGACCTTGGTTTTTAAAAAACAGGTCTATCCCTTCAAGCATTTCAGGGATCCCTTCTCCTGTTTGAGCTGAAATCAGGTAGTGAGAAGAGATGCCTGGGGCAAGCTCTTTTCTCGTATTTTGGGCCTGAACAGTTTCTTTGAGTTCTGGCGGCAAGAGATCACTTTTGTTATGAAACTCCATCAGATGTTTTTCGATCCGGTGCTCTAAATGAAGTGCTTTCAAAACCTCTAGCACATCTTGTTGTTGAGCCGCCGTTTCAGGGTGGCTGACATCTCGCACATGGATCAGCAAATCAGCCTCAACCACTTATTCCAGGGTAGCTCGAAAGGCCGAAACCAGCTGGGTTGGAAGATCAGAAATGAACCCAACTGTGTCAGAGAGGATAACCTTACGACCAGAAGGAAGGATCACTTGGCGAACTGTTGGGTCCAGCGTCGCAAAAAGCAGATCTGCTGTAAAGGTCGGCCAGCCTGTTAATTTATTAAAGAGGGTAGATTTGCCCGCATTGGTATATCCCACCAAGGCCACAAGGGGGTAATCTGATTTTTTACGGGATTTCCGTTGCAATGA
>JBOFRK010000198.1:0-1277 GCA_051650945.1 Alphaproteobacteria bacterium | reverse complement strand
CGCTTGATCATCTAGTTTGCTTTGTTTTCAAAGCAATTTGTTCTTCCACCCTATCCAGAAAAAATTTACCAAAATCTTCAGCAACAATTTCCAAAACAGGTGTTTCTTCATAGCCACCCAAAGGCCAGGCCACCACGGGACACTCACCAGATTCGTTCATTTGTGAGGTGTCTAGGCAGTAGGTTGTGCCTTCTCCGACGTTGTAGATCGCAATTAAATGATGCGGAAATGAGAAATTTTCACGAAGGTTTAGTACATTCCAAACGACTCCTCCATAAGAAGAATTTTCATATTTATATTCTGTCACTCCATCGATATCGAAACTGCAAACTCCGCCATATCCGAATTTTTTGATGAATTCTCTATAAGAATTTGAAAATTTCAACTCTAAAATTTCTTCCGCTATGCCAATGAATTCTTGAGTTACCGGAGCACCAAAAAATTTTTCTGTTTCCGAAAAATGCTGCTCAATTAATTCAAACGCTTTTTCTAAATCTTGCATGCTCATTTAAGCTTCTCCAATTCTGCAACCCTGGCCTTCCAATAATCTGCTTTCCATGCATCAAAAGCTGCTCGATCAATTTTTGGCAAAATTTCTGCTCGGGTAACGCCCCCTTTGGATTGATTACTCCAGATGTGTAAAGTTTTATGGTATTGACTATGCATCGTCCCCGAGATTTCAGCAAGGGCACCATCTTTGGTTTGGATCAGGTGATGAAGGTTAATGGGTTTCTTATCAGGGCCTATAGGTGCCAAACCCCTTTTCATCAGTTCTTCACTGCTTCTACCCTTTGAATCCACCCTCCTCAAATCAATCAAATCATCCCGTTTATGGACACGATTGGTTTGGCTGCGGAAAGTATGTACATCTGATTTTTTCCAATAATTGGAGCTAAATGGGTGAATTTTCGGCGGCTCCAGATCCAGCGCCTCCAGGGAAACGTTCCTGGGGGAGGCATGTTGAGAAGCCTTAATCGGGCCGGTTAATTTGCTAAATTTCGGCTCTGGCTCTGCTATTTTTTTCGGGGCTACCTTCCCCGAAGGCCTTGCATGTTGCAGGTTTTTTGCGACATTGGCCACAAAAAGCCCAGCTGCCTTGGCGGCATCTTCGCTAAACCCAAGCTCAAGGGTGTTTTTTTCGGCTAAAGTGCACCCTTCCCTCGCGAATTCAGCCACCAGTGCCTCAGCCTCCCCAAGCTTTCCTTGGGTGATATGCTCGTCCAAAATGGCCATGGTCGCGTCGCTCATCAAGCACAACGCCTCTCCCGCAACAAAGG
>JBOFRK010000197.1:0-3327 GCA_051650945.1 Alphaproteobacteria bacterium | reverse complement strand
CTTATCAACACAGCCATTCGACAGCTGAAAGAAAGCCCTGAATTTATTCAGGTGGTTTCCGGGTATCTCTATCCCGTTTTGCTCCTAGAAACCACAGATTCAATCTGGTTTTCTGTGATGCAACAGATAGGGATCATTGCTTTCGCTATTTCTGGCCTTACACTAGCCCATCGCTATCACACCACCCTTTTGGGAACGTTTATTCTGGCCCTGCTTCCCTCGTTTGGAGGCGGTATCCTGCGGGATATTCTTCTAGGTCGGTTCCCCGTCTCTTTCCTGTCTGCCAGGCGGTATATGCTAACCCTCCTCACGATTGTTTTAGGGGGGTTTGTTCTGATAAGGCTGGGCCAAAAATGCTTCCAAAGCAATTTGTTCAAGAAGCACGGGGTGAATAAAAAAATTTCCCAAACATTTTTTGATACGGTTCTAACCATTACAGATGCCATTGGTCTTTCGGTTTTCACCATTAGCGGCATTTTAGTGAGTCTGATCCTTAAAGCCGATCCCCTTTGGTTGTGGGGGCCCTTTTTCGCTTTTCTCACAGGGGCTGGAGGAGGCATCTTGCGGGATATCATCTTGAAAAAAGCAAGGGTAGAAGCTCTCCACGGCAATCTTTATGGCGAGATTCCCATTGTGTGGGGAGCTGGGCTTTCTCTCTATCTCACCTATACGGTTTATGATGTTGACCCTCTAAAAATCAAGCTTTCTGTTATCATTACACTGCTTCTCATCTTCGTGACGCGCCTTTTGGTTTATGCCTACAACATCCCTAATCTTTTTTTTTCCAAAGAACCGTTTTCAACCCCAGATAAAAAAAGAGTTGCTACATGAGCCAGTTCCTCTTCAATTTTTTAGATAAGTGCCAGCTTCTTTTTCAAAAAAAGCGAAAACTTCAGGTTGATATCCTGTTTCAATCCCTCACCATCCTTATTTTATCGATTTTTTCTATCATTGGGTACACGTACTATAACAACACGAAAGTCATCATCAAACAGTCTGGCGAATACCTCACCCATTTTTCCCATTTTTTGGAAGATCAAGTCGTCCAAGCTTTGGAAGAGACGGAAAATATGGTTCAATTGTATACGCCTTTGCTCAGCACCCTTGATTTAAATACCCCGCTCCAAGACCCTGAATTCCTAAATTTAGCTAATTCCATGAGCAAAACCCTTGGCGCGCATCCGTATTTAACGACACTCTATTTCGCAACCCCTGAGGGCTATTTTTTAGAACTCAGCTCACCCAAAGTTTTGTTGAACTATCTTCTCTCTTTAGGATCTAAGATCCCAGAAAACACGACCAGCGTTTTAAAAATTATCCAAAATTCTAAAAATCCTGAAGAACACTCAGGCGACGCGTTGGTTCAAGAATCTAATGAGCAGTGGGTCTATTTAATTGATGAAAAACAGTTTACAAAGCCACGCACGGGTGAAAAAACAGGCTATGACCATCGCAAGCGAGATTGGTACATAGGCGCCGCAAACGGCAAGCATATCCAGTGGAGCAACGTTTATACGTTTGCGTCAACGCTTCGGGGAGAAAAAGGAATCACGGCTTCTAAAGCTATCTATGACGCCAAAGGAACCTTTCGAGGGGTTTTTTCAGCGGATATCACGCTCAAGAGCTTTTCTCATTTTCTGGCGAGTAGAAAAATTAGCAAAAATTCATTTGCCTACGTGATCGACCAAAAAGACAGAACCGTTGCCAATTCTAACCCAGACAAAATTAACAAATCCACAGAAGATAATGTGACCCCACAAATGAGAGAACAAGAGGAAAAGCTTAAAGCGCTTAGCGAAGATCTTTTGTCAGAAGCCCTTAGAATCTATGAAGCCGAAAAGGGAAATCTGATCCGCTTTTCTTTTGGAGGGATAGATTACATCGCGCGTTTTGACGAATTTCAAAAATTCTTTCAGCATGAGTGGAAAACCGTTGTGATCGCGCCATTGGACGATTTTGTGGGACAAATCCGGGAAAACCGGAACCAAACGTTTCTTTATTCCCTTCTCATTTTAAGCATCGCCTTCACCCTAGCCTACCGCCTGGCTAAAAATATCTCCCAACCCATCACCACACTGCTGAACGAAGCTAAAAAAATCCAGAATCTAGATTTTAATACCAAAACCATGATCACTTCTAGAATCAAAGAAATCTCAGATCTTTCTAATGCCATTAGCTCCCTTAAACATACGGTCCAATCTTTCTCTCTTTATATCCCCAAATCTTTGGTGAAAAACCTGCTGCACCGCAAACATCAGATCCATGTGAGTGGAAGCCTTAAAGAAGTGACGCTTTTTTTCAGTGATATCGAAAGCTTTACCAGCATTTCTGAAAGCATCCCACCGGATAAGCTTTTTATTTACCTGTCCAACTATTTTGAAGAACTCACCAATCTGATTATTCAAGCTGGGGGAACCATTGATAAATACATTGGTGATTCCATCATGGCCTTTTGGGGAGCGCCCCTTCCAGATAAAAATCCTGTCTATAATGCCTGCAGTGCAGCGCTCCGTTGTCAGCGGCGTTTGCATGACCTAAACCGTTTATGGAAGCGGGATCATCATCCCATCTTTAACACACGCATCGGGCTTCATATTGGCCAGGTGATCATTGGAAATGTAGGTTCATCTGAGCGCATGAATTACACCGCCATCGGCGATAGCGTCAACCTCTGCTCACGCCTTGAGGGAATCAACAAATATTACGGAACCCACATCACCATCAGCGAAGCTGTCTACACCAAAATTAAGGATCATTTTCTCTGCCGCCCCCTGGATCGGGTTGATGTAAAAGGCAAAACCCAAAGCATCAAAATTTTTGAGTTGGTAGGACAGCTTCAAGGCAATGATGACCTCTATCCAAGCGAAGAACAAATCGCCTTTTGCAAGGCTTTTGAAGCAGCCTATAACATATTTTTGACACGACAATGGGAAAAAGCCTCAGATCTCTTTAAAGCCCTAGCCTTGCTTCACCCTCAAGATATAAGCGTCCAGCTCTACCTCAAGCGATGCGAAATTTTTGCAGCCAACCCTCCGCCGTCTGAGTGGGATGGTACCTTCACCATGGCGCAGAAATAATAGGCCTCTTCCGAATTCATAGGATTGCCATTCCCACACCTCCCCTTTGTCATTCCCACGAAAGTGGGAATCCAGAAACATAAAAATTTCTAAGGGATCAGCGCTTTCAGCCGCCGATGCTGCACATGGCACAGGGCAACCGCCAGGGCATCTGCTTCATCTGATTGAACAGCTTCTTGAAGCCTTAAAAGGTGAGTGACCATGTGGATGACTTGGTCTTTTGAGGCGTGCCCCGCACCCACCACAGCTT
>JBOFRK010000196.1:0-4607 GCA_051650945.1 Alphaproteobacteria bacterium | reverse complement strand
CTCAAAAGCCCCCGGGCATCGAGCAGGTTAAAAAAATGGCTGGCGTGGATGCACTGATCATAGGCCGGAAGGGGAAGCTTTTTCTCCACCAAAGCCAAGCACTCTTTTTCGGATGCATCAAAGGCCTGCCAGAGCATCTCTGGATCTGCCTCCTCAAAATTATAGCGAGAAAATTGCACTTCCATTTCATGGTATACATCGCCATAGGTCATGTTTTGAGAACCCGGTGCACCATTCCAATCCAGCTGATACACAGACTCAACTTCTTGGAGATTCATGGCCAAGCGCTCCAAGCCATAGGTGAGCTCTGCGCAAACAGGGTTGCACGCAATGCCTCCAACCTGTTGAAAATAGGTGAATTGGAGAATTTCCATCCCATCGCACCAAACCTCCCACCCCAGGCCAGCGGCCCCTAAAGTTGGGCTTTCCCAATCATCTTCTACAAAGCGAATGTCATGCAAATCTGGATCTAGGCCAACGGCCTGAAAACTCTGGAAGGTTAGCTGTTGCACATCTGCTGGAGATGGCTTGAGGATCACCTGGAATTGATGGTGACGTTGTACCCGATTTGGGTTTTCGCCATACCGGCCATCTCCTGGGCGACGCGAAGGCTGCACAAAAGCTGCTCGCCAAGGATCAGGACCCAATGCCTGTAAGGTGGTGGCCGGATGAAACGTTCCAGCACCCATTTCTGAATCATAAGGCTGCAGGATGACACACCCTTGATTCGCCCAAAATTGTTGGAGGTTCAAGATAATTTGCTGAAAACAATGGGGATTGATTCCCATACTTTGGCCGTTCTTTCCTAGAAAAAATAGTTTTCACCTAATCCTATGGAAAGTAACGTTTCCACGGCTATAGATCAAGGGTTTCCAAAATAATATTTTTGAAACCCTTCTATTCCTCACGGGGGGTGCGCACTTTAAGAAATCTATCCTTAAGCGCGCTTACTTTGGTAATCGTCGATGGCAGCCTTGATGGCGTCTTCCGCCAATACAGAGCAATGCAGTTTAACGGGGGGAAGGGCCAAATGTTCAGCAATATCCTTGTTTTGGAGGGTCAGCGCTTCGCCTAAAGTTTTACCTTTAATCCATTCGGTCACCAGCGAGCTGGAAGCAATCGCCGATCCACAGCCAAAGGTCTTGAAAACAGCTTCCTCAATGACACCCGCTTCAGAAACCTTGATCTGCAATTTCATGACATCGCCGCAAGCTGGCGCTCCCACCAGGCCTGTGCCTACATTGGGATCTGTTTTGTCTAGCCCCCCAACATTGCGGGGGTTTTCGTAATGATCGATCACTTTATCGCTGTAAGCCATTGTTTTTTATCCTTTTTTAAAAACGTAATCTTGAAAATTAGTGGGAAACCCATTTGAGTGTGTTTAAATCAATTCCTTCTTGGGCCATCTCCCACAAAGGGCTCATGTCTCGCAGGCGCTGAACTGCAGCGATAATCTCGGCTGCCGCAAGTTTCACCTCTTCCTCCGTTGTAAAACGCCCAAAGCCAAGCCGTAAAGATGTGTGGGCCAGGGCTTCTTCAACGCCCAGGGCCCTTAACACATAAGAAGCCTCTAAGGAAGCAGATGTGCACGCCGACCCTGAAGAAACCGCCAGCTTTTTAATGCCCATCATCAGGCCTTCCCCTTCTACATAAGCAAAGCTGAGATTTAAGTTCCCAGGGATACGGTGTTGGGCGTCTCCATTCAGGTAGACCTCCGGAAGGTGCTGGTGAATTTGTCCAAGGAAATAGTCTTTTAGCTCCGTCAGGCGAGTCCATTCCCGCACCCGCTCTGCCTCTGCCAGCTGGCACGCAGCGCCAAATCCAACGCATAGGGGTGTTGGAAGAGTTCCCGAGCGCATGCCGCGTTCTTGCCCACCTCCGTGGATAAGCGCTTGAAGGCGTATCCGGGGTTTACGCCTCACATAAAGCGCGCCAATACCTTTGGGACCATACACCTTGTGGGAAGACAGGCTCATTAAACTGATATGCATTGCGTTGACATCTAAGGCAATACGGCCCAAAGCCTGGGCAGCATCTGTATGGAAATAGACGCCTTTTTCCTTACAAATTTTTCCAATTTCTGTAATGGGCTGAATCACCCCGATCTCGTTGTTCACTGCCATAATTGAAACCAAGGCAGTGGTGTCTTTGATGGCGTCCGCCAGCTGCTCTAGATCAATCAAACCATTCTGTTTGACTGGCAGATACGTAACCTCAAATCCTTCTTGCTCCAAATGGCGACAGCTATCCAGCACACATTTATGCTCTGTCACGCAGGTTATAATGTGGTTTTTTCCAGGATAAAGGTAGCGTGCAATCCCTTTGAGGGCGAGGTTGTTTGCCTCGGTCGCGCCGGAGGTAAAAATAATTTCCCGCGGGTCAGCATGGATGGCTTTGGCGATTTGGGCGCGGGCTTCCTCAACAGCCTGCTCAGCAGCCCAACCATAGCCGTGGTTCCTGGAATGGGGGTTCCCAAACTCCTCAAAAAAATAGGGCAGCATCATTTCCACGACCCTTGGATCGCAGGGCGTCGTTGCTTGGTAATCCAAGTAAATGGGTTGTTCCGTTTTGGGAAGCGTTGCGAGAGAACTTAAGGACATGCTCTGGGTCTTTCATCAAAAAAATGAGGGGTTGATAGATTAGCGTTAAAAGCTTTGTTTGAAGAAGCGCTAAACCCTCGGTAGAGTTTTTTCCAAAGGCTTGTGAAACGCGTTAGGTCTTCCCGCTTGCTGTGCCAGCCCAAACTGACGCGGATAGCAGATTTCACCACATCTTCAGGAAGCCCCATGCGGGTGAGAGCCTGGGACGGTGTGATCTTCCCAGAAGAGCAAGCAGAACCAGCGCTCACCGCTACCCCCTCCAGATCAAATCGCATCACTTGAACCGCGCTTGGAACCCCTGGCATCACCAAACAGCTGACATGGGGCAGGCGGGGGCTTTGCTCACCTATAATCAAAAGATCTGGACAAAAAGCTTTGAGCTCAGCCTCCATCTCTCCAATCCAGGTTTGATGCTGTTGAGCCAAGGTGCTCCGCTCGGCTTCAGCCTCTAGAAGAGCCGCCGCAAACCCTGCGGCGAGTGCCACGCTTTGCATACCAGGTCGAAGACCTTGCTCTTGACCGCCCCCTTTCAAAACGCCTTTCAGCGGAACCCGCGAACCTACCACCAAGGCGCCTATCCCTGGTGGACCTCCTAATTTATGGGCAGACAGGCTCATCAGATCCACGCCCAGCTCTTTAAAAGAGACCGGCATTTTCCCCAGGGCTTGGGCTGCGTCGGTATGCAGAAAACCGTTATAGCGGTGAACAAGCTCAGCGAGCCTTGGAATATCCTGGCGCACACCCGTTTCATTGTGGGCAAGCATCACTGAAACCAGGGAGGAGGCTTCTCGTTGCTGCAACAACGCTTCTACCGCTGCAAAATCTAGCCTCCCCTGGTGATCCACAGGCAACAGGTTTGCGGCAGGCGCATTCCCCAACACGGATTCATGCTCCGTAGCTCCCACCAAAATCCCGGAGATCGTCTGGTGCAATCCGTGTAAGGCTATATAATTCGCTTCTGTTCCACCGCTGGTGAAAATAACATCTTGAACCTCTGCTTGGATAGTTTCAGCTATTGTTTTTCGTGCGCCTTCCAGGACCCGGCGAGCTTCCCTCCCAAATTGGTGAACCGAAGACGGATTCCCAGATTGCCCAAAAGCATGGAGCATCGCTGCCAGAGCACCCGGCCTTAAAGGAGCGGTTGCATTCGCATCTAAATAAACAGGGAGGGAAGCAACGGCTGTCATCATCCCAAGCACCTACTGCGGATTTGGGACGTTGGCTGCGAATTTGCCTTGCGTTGGCAAACGTCTTCTAGGGAAATGCTCCGAAGGTAATCAAAAAGCTGATTTTCTAAACCACGCCACAGCTGATGGGTTAAGCACCGGGTTGCGTCTGGTAAGCAGCCCTGATCACTTTGGGGCGCGCAACGGGTTGCTTGGATTAGCTCTCCTGCTGCTTCTAAAATATCGGAGATGCGTATGTCAGAGGCTGGCTTCGAAAGAAGGTAGCCCCCTTTTTTGCCCCGGATGCTTTCTACGACATGTTGTTTTTTTAACCGGTTAAACAGCTGTTCAAGGTACAAAAGAGGAAGGGCTTGGCGCTGTGCAATATCTGCCAAACAGACTGGCTGATCTGGCCAACCATAATACGCAAGGTCTACCATCGCCATAACAGCGTATTTTCCTTTTGTCCCAAGCTTCATGTGTACGAATCTTTCTATAGCTCAATAGGCTGCTCTTCTGCACACGATAAGATTGTTGATCAGAGCAGTCAACTTTATTTTTTACGAGGTTGAAGGAAGCAGTAATTGCGCTTCTTCCAAGCGTTTTTTCAGCTGGGCTAAACAGGCTTGTCGGTCTGGAGCAAAGGCTTGCTCGACCCACCAGGCTTCCAAAACTTGGAGCCATGTTTTGATTTCGGGGCCTTGGGGAACCCCTGCATTTAAGATATCTTGTCCCGTTAGGGGAAATGTAGGTGTTACCCACTGAGACACACGCAAGAGAGATCCTCGAAAATACTGTTGAACCTCGGACAAAGCTTCACCTTGACACAAGCGCTCTACAG
>JBOFRK010000195.1:0-3255 GCA_051650945.1 Alphaproteobacteria bacterium | reverse complement strand
GGTCGCGTCGCTCATCAAGCACAACGCCTCTCCCGCAACAAAGGCGCAAAACAGGCCTTTTTCGTAAGCCGTCAAAGCAGAAAAGCCCTGTTCGTGGGCTTTTTCCAAGGCACGGGTTAGGTCTTCATCAACTTCTTTGGCAAATTGGCTTGTCTGCACCAAGGTAGACCACCCAGCCCGCTTCAGCTCTGCAAGAACGCCCTTTGAATTGTGCTCCAAGGCGGTGTCCGCCGTGTGGATGGCCGTGCCCACATCTTGCCCAAGAACCCAAGCCGTTGTTGCAGCGCCCAATTTTGCAAGGTCATGGGCTTGTTGGATTTGCGCGTCGCTGGGCAAATCCGAAGGCTTCAGGCTGCCTTTCTTGGCCAGCATTTCCGGAACTCCCAGCTGCCATTCTGCCAAGGTTTCTGCCATGGCTTGGCCCAGAGCTCCAGCTGCCGCGCCGCATCCTGGATCATCTGGATTTAATAGCGCCCCGGTTGCAGCGCCGACCAGGCCATGGGCCAGCTTGTGCTCCAAAAAGCCAAGCCCTTCCAAGCGAGCCTCGCCCAGGTGTTGCGAGGCAACCCCTCCAAGGGTGTTGGCGGCAATGCCAAGGGCTGCGTCGCCCAAGGCTTTGTCAGGATCTACGCCACCAAGGGCCATGTTGACCGGCAAGGAAATTGCGGCTTTGATCGCCGCTTTTTGAAAATGCTCTCCGAAGGTTTTTGGAGCATCTGGAAGCTTCAAAGTCTGCGTCACATTCTCAACAAGCCCCGCCGTTAAGATAGACGTCGCGATGGAGCGTAAACTCTCGGGTTTGCCCAAATCTTCAACCGCTCTGCCCACATTTCCCTGGTGGTTCAGCGTTCCCACAACCGTTGAGGCAGCCACGGCCTGCACGCCAGCCTTGGCGGCAGTAATTTCCTCAACAGGCACAAAAATCCTGGCGTTCGCCAGGGTGTGGAGGAAGAGGAAGATGAGGGAGAGGAGGCGCTTCAAGAGAATTTATTCACAATCTTCAAAAGCTGCCAAGATAGCTAGGCCAAGCGCTTCCGGATCTGTGGAACAATGGCGAATTTTTTCTGGAAGATGGTCGTAACCATTTCTAGGTCCAGAATTTTTACAGGGCATAATTTCAATATTCGATTTTATTTCTTCTATTCTTAAGAGTTTGCTCTTTTTCATAAAAGACCCCCAAGATTTAATTTGCATCCTTTCATAATATTGCTGAAGTTCTAGACGATGCTCTTCTTGATTCTTAGGGTGCGGAACCCCAAGTGTAAACCCATCTAAAGCTTCCAAAGCTTTTTTGCCAATTTCTGAAGGTGCATCTGAAATTTTTAAAAAGAAAATTGGATAATAAGAACTAGAGAGACCAACAGTTGTTTTCGAAAAAGTAACGATTCGAAGAACATCTTTGCTTAAATAAATGGATGCCATTTTCATGTTTTCTCTCCCCTTTATTGAAAGATAATGGAATTGACGGTCACGCCTTTATTCTTTGCGTAGTCAACAAGATTTAACAAAATTTGTTGTTGAGCAGGGTTTCCAGAATGAGGAACGGCAAGATCCAAGGCACGAAGACGTATTTCTTCTAATTTTATGTCCTTTCCAGCAAACTCCTTCCCCCTAAAATCTGCCACTTTATCGACATATTTTTCTAAGGTTCGCTGCAATTTCTTGGCATCTTGGTAGGTTTTGGCGTTTAGATCAATGCTTTTAATGCTCGTCACCACTCCGTTGTCAAATTTGTCAATCACAGGATAGTTTTTATGCAAATTTTGGCCCAAAGCTTGCTCAATTTTTTCGCCACGCGTCACAGGCCCTTCCAGCCAAACGCTTCCATCTGGATGCGTTCTGGTTACAGTTTTTCCAACACCCCGTCCAGCCCATGTTTTCCCGCGTTCGACGGCGCTGGCGACAGTGTTCCCAAGTTTTGCCATGATGGGATTTTCGGCAACGTAGGCGAACCAAGCAGCTTTAGCGGTGGGGTAAAGTTTGCCAGCAATTTTAAAGCCCTGCTTGATGGCGGTGCCTCCAACAACAGCCACCATAACCTCAACGCCGGCTTGTTGAAGAGCTGCCTCAGGGCCCTCCGTTTGGGCCGTTTGGTAGAGGTCGTAGGCTGACCAAACGACCAGCCCGCCTGCGATAAGCCCAGGAACAAGGTTGTTTTCCGTCGCAGTTTGAGCCGTATGGATGGCCGTGCCCACCTCTTGATTTGCCAATAAGGCAGTTCCAGCGGCACCGATTTGCCCAACATTTTTGGCAACCTCAGCTGCCTCTTTGAGGGCTGTTTCATACTCTGTTTTAGAAAAATTGCGGCCCTCCAGGGCTGCGCGCTCAGCCACTTCTCCCAAAACCCGCGTCGCCATTTCTTTAGGATTTCCGGCGATTGCCTCCGCAAGCATCTCCGAGGTGATGCCTCCCAAGGCGCCAGCAAGGGCGCCCCTTCCAGGGTTTTTGGGGTCGAGGATCGCGCCCGGTTGCAGCGCCCGCAAGGGCGTGCCCCAGCTCATTGGCAACAGAGGCCTGAACCGCGCTGGAGGCCGCAAGGATATAAAAAAAAATGAAAAAGAAAAAACGTTTCAAATTTTGTTTATTCAAAAAAATTTATATTTTTTGAACAAATTTTTTGAATTTCCTTTTTTATTTGGGATAAATAAATTTTTTCTTCATGATCTATTTTTTCTAAGTATTCTACAGAGTAACCTTTTCTTACATCACCTTTTAAAAAACTTTCGGTTTCAGAATCGATTCCAACAAAAAAATAAAAAAAATCTGTTTTTTCAATTTCACTGTTTTGCCATAAATACAAAATATTTCTAATCGCAAAAATAAAATCTATTTGGTCATTTATGATGAGTTTTATCAAATTTAAAATTCTATTTTTCGTATTCATGAGTTATTCCAATATTTTTGTTTTAAACTCAAACCGTTTACTAGTTTTCGTGTTTTCATACCAATGCGTCTCAAATTTTTTCCCATCCAATGTTTTGAAATTTTCACTTGTTTTTTTCACCCAATCAGAAGATTTTCCACCATATTTCAAGGAGAGTTTGTCTGCATCTCTTAGAGGTATTTTTGTTCCATGTCCAATGATTATTTTTCCTTTAGAAAACATTTGTTCTTCACTAGGGCGTGTCCTCAATTGAGCCAAATGATTGCGGAAGCCAATTGAATAGCGCCGAGGAAGTTGGTAGCTGTTTTGTCATAACGTGTTGCAATAGCACGGTATTGCTTGAGTTTTGAGAAGAAATTCTCCATCAAGTG
>JBOFRK010000194.1:0-7900 GCA_051650945.1 Alphaproteobacteria bacterium | reverse complement strand
GGAACCTGCATAGCAACACCGCCAAGGCGCAATATGATCCTCCCGGGTTGCGATGATAAAGCTGGGTGCCTTAATTTGCCGCAGGTCGATGGAAACCCCACCTAGGTTTAAACCGCCTGACTTTCGCAACAGGTTTTGTTGAAACATATTTCGCAGGTAATAGCTGTGCATCGCTGCTGGCATACGGGTTGAATCTGCATTCCAATACAAAAAATCTAAGGGAAATGGCTCTTGCCCCAGGAGGTAGTTGTTGATAAAGAACGACCAGATGAGGTCATTTGCCCGAAGGAGGTTAAACGTCACCGCCATGGACCTCCCGTCTAAATAGCCCTTCTCTGCCATTTTAGATTCAAGGGTTCGCAACTGCTCTTCATCAATGAAGACACTTAAATCGCCTGCTCTGGAAAAATCGATTAACGTTGCCAGGTAGGTTGCGGTGAGCACCTCATCCCGACGTTTGGACGCCAGGTAGGATAAAAAACACGACAATAAATTTCCACCTAAACAATAGCCCACCAAATTAACCTTAGGCTCAGATGTAATGGCCCGAACCACCCTCAAAGCTTCCCCCAATCCTTCCAGCATATAGTCTTCAAAGGTTTTTTGAGCCAGGCTTTTGTCTGGATTTACCCAGGAAATCATGAAAACAGTGTGTCCCTGATCTAGCGCCCATTTTACGAAGGAGTTTTTAGGCCGTAAATCAAAGATGTAATATTTATTGATCCACGGGGGGATAATCAGCAGCGGTGTTTTTAAAACTTTTTCTGTGGTGGGGCGGTATTGGATCAACTGAAGTAAAGAGTTTTGAAACACCACCTGCCCAGGGGTTGTCGCAAGATCAACCCCCAGTTCAAAAGCATCCGGCTGGGTCATAGAGATGGCAAGCTGGCCGTTGCCACGCTTGAGGTCTTCCATAAAATTTTCAAACCCTTTGACTAAATTTTCTCCCTTGGTTTCAATGATTTTTTCAATGACTTTGGGGTTCGTCAAAGGGAAGTTAGACGGAGAAACCGCGTCTAAGATCTGTTTTGTATAAAAAGAAACTCTGTGGCGCTGTTTTTCATCCAGCTCAGGTACGTTGTCTGCGATAAACAAAAGCCACTTAGATGTCAGCAAATAGCTTTGCTTGATGAAATTAAAAAAAGGATCTTCGTTCCACTTGGGGTGGTTGAACCGTTTATCTGTTTTTTCTGGTTCAATAACAGATGCAACCTGCCCTGTTTGCATGTGCGCTAAGGTGTGGATCCACAGGTCATAAAATTCAGAAGCTAAATTTTCTTGAGCTTTCACAGCAGCCGCTGGGTTTTGGGCCAGATGCTCCATGGCTTCAGAAAAAAGCTTCCCCATGGAAAAGGGGCTAAAGGGTGAAGAAGATGCTTGAGAGCTGGTTTCAACGAAACTAGAAAAAGCCAGAGATGCTTGATCTGCAGCTCTTTGCACCATGCGTGGCCAAAAATGAAAGACTTCTTCTGGACGCAAGGGATTCATCAAATTCTCTAATATTACGTTTTCGTATCAATTCATCGCAACTCACAGAATAACCAGAAAACTTTAATTTTTTATTAGAGTTTGAGATCGTGGAAATTTAAGCCAATTCGCCTATTCTTCTTCTGAAAAATCGTAGGGCTTTTGGTAATTGCCCATCACCACGTGGCATGTTATACCAGATAGCGTTGTTGCCCCTTGCTGAGGCTTTTGGTTTGCGTTATCTAACCACGCAGAAGGAACGTGATGCCATTCTTCAAAAACATGCGCAGCAGCAGGCTCCGGAAACCAAGTTGCATAGGGTGTTGAAAGAGATGTGTGTGATACGTGTGGATCAAGCTGACCTTGATGCTCAAAACAATGATAGCTTCCTGGGGTGTTAAAGTAAAACCGTCCTCCAGGTTTAAGGCACCCCAACAACACGCGAATCCAATCTTGAAGCTCGATAGCTTCTCCTAGAGAAACTCCTCCATGGAGCAAGATCACATCAAACGCAGCCGCAAAAGGTACGTGAGGGGGACCCAGCGCGACGACCGCAGCACTCGAAGGAACAGCAGCAGCTTCTGGTTTCGCCCCTGACAATAACCCAACCACATGGAAATCCTGGGAAGTTCGCAAAAAACTTTCGAAACCAGGGGGCGTCACCGCACCAATCTCTAAAAAAACACGTTGGGCCTCAGCAGATTTTTTGGAATAAATGGCCTCTTGGTTATTTACCAGGTGAAAAAAGCGCTTGTGAACCAAACGGCCCCAAAAAAGACCATCTAACACCTCTGCGCACAAAGCCTGTTTTTGTTTTTTGGGCAATACATTTCCCCAATCAAGCGCCTTAGGTCATTGTCTTGGGAACCAACACCATCATCAAACGCTTCCCTTCCAGCTTAGGTGCGAGTTCTGCCTTGCCAACTTCCGCAATATCTGATTGTAAGCGTTCTAAAACGCTTAAACCATGTTCTTGGTGAGCCATTTCACGCCCCCGAAATTGGAGCGTTACCTTAACTTTATTACCCTCTTTAAGGAAACGCTCTGCATTACGCAGCTTCACCAAATAGTCATGCTGTTCAATGCCAGGACGGATCTGAATTTCCTTAACCTCAATAATTTTTTGTTTTTTCTTGAGTTCTGAACGCTTTTTCTGTTCTTCGTACTTGTGTTTCCCATAGTCCAAGATTCTGCAAACTGGCGGATCAGATTGGGGAGAAATTTCAGCCAAATCAAGACCTGCATCCCTAGCTTTTTGAAGGGCAACGGCTCGGGTCACAACGCCTAACATATCTCCAGCAGCGTCGATCAATCGCACCTGGGAAGCCTGAATCTGTTCATTAATGCGCATCCCCCCCTTAGCTGCGTTAGAAGCGTTTGGGCCAGGAGAGTTTCTAGGAGTAAATTGGGTCAAGCGATCGCCTTTCATGTTATTACAAATGAGCTTCTTTAGTAGCATAGTTTGGTTGAGAAAAACATAGGAAATAAAGTCTTCTCTAGAAAAAAGGTTCTTCTAGGGTTGATCTTTAAACCGCTCCAACAACTCCGCCAAAGGGATCACCTCTTGCTGAGCTGTTCCAAAATGTCGGATCGCAACAGTCCCCTCTTCTGCCTCCCGCTTGCCCACCACAGCAATCATCGGGATTTTTTGCAAGCTCAATTCCCTGATCTTATAGGTAATTTTTTCATTACGAAGGTCGAGTTCAGCGCGAACTCCCCTTTGTTTAAGGTGTTCAAAAACTTCCCTCCCATAAGCATCTGCTTCTTGGGTGATGGTCGCAACTGCCACTTGAACGGGCGCCAGCCAAAGGGGAAACTGTCCGCCATAATGTTCAATCAAAATCCCGATAAAGCGCTCAAAAGATCCCAAAATTGCGCGATGCAACATCACAGGGCGATGCTTTTGCCCATCTTCCCCAATGTAAGAAGCTCCCAAACGCTCAGGCAGCACAAAATCAACCTGGAGGGTTCCACACTGCCAAGAGCGCCCCAAGGCATCCTTCAACACAAATTCCAGCTTTGGCCCATAGAAGGCCCCCTCCCCAGGGTTGAGGGTATAGGAAAGCCCTGAGGCTTCAGACCCAGCTTGAAGTGCCTCCTCTGCTTTATCCCACAGGGCATCGTCTCCTGCGCGCCGCTCAGGACGATCTGAAAAACGGACGGAAATATCCTGAAACCCAAATTCTTGATAAACTTCCCTAAGCAGCGCACAAAAAGCCTGGGTTTCTGAGATAATCTGCTCTTGGGTGCAGAAAATGTGTGCATCATCTTGTACGAATGAGCGAACCCGCATCAACCCCATCAAGGCCCCAGAAGGCTCATTGCGAATGCAGGACCCAAACTCTGCCATACGCAGGGGTAAATCTCGATAGCTCTTCAAGCCCTGGCGAAAAATCTGGACGTGACAGGGGCAGTTCATGGGCTTAAGAGCATAAACCTCTTCAGCATCTGTCTCGCAAGTGAACATAGCCTCCCGGAATTTTTCCCAGTGCCCTGAGGCTTCCCATAATTTTCGATCTAATAGCTGGGGCGTTCGAACCTCTTGATAGCCGTGGTGTGTCAATTTTTTTCGAAGGTAGGCCTCTATCGCCAAATAAAGGCTCCACCCTTTAGGGTGCCAAAACACGCTTCCAGGGGCTTCTTCTTGGAGATGGAACAGCTGCATCTCTTTTCCCAAGCGACGGTGATCCCGCTTTTCTGCTTCTTCCAGCTGGGCGAGGTAAGCGGCTAAATCTGCTTCATTGGCCCATGCAGTTCCATAAATCCGCTGAAGCATAGGGTTTTTAGAATCACCCCGCCAATAAGCGCCTGCGATTTTCGTCAGCTTAAAGCCCTTGCCCAGCCAACCCGTTGAAGGCAGGTGAGGCCCCCGGCATAAATCTACAAAATTTCCTTGACGATAGACACTTAAGACATCCCCCTCAGGAATAGCCTGGATCAGCTCAACTTTAAAGGCTTCCCCCTGGTCCTTAAAAAACTGAATGGCTTGTTCTCTGGACCACTCTTCCCGAACGATGGCTTCTTTCCGTTTAATAATCTCCTGCATCCGAGATTCGATTTTAGGGAAATCTTCTGGGGTGAAGGGGGTGGTCCGGTAAAAATCATAGTAAAAACCATTCTCAATGGAAGGGCCGATGGTCACTTGGGTCTCAGGAAAAAGCTCTTTCACAGCTTCTGCCAAAAGGTGAGCATAATCATGGCGCAAAACGTCTAGCCCGTCTGGCTCTTCTTTTGAGACCAAAGCGCAAGTTAAATCTTGAGACCACCTGTGGGTTAGATCATAAAGCTTGCCCTCCACCCGAAGCGCCACATAATCATAAAGCCGCAGATCTTCCCGAGCTTTCAACACATCAATGCCTGAAAAAGGGCCTTCTAGAGATAAGGATTTACCATCCGAAAAGGTTATAACAGCCATCGCACCACAACCCCAAAAATTTTATGAATTAAACATATTCCAAGGTGAGTCAGTCTCCCTAAGCTGTCAAGGATTTTTTGAACTTGCCAATTTAGTAATTTTATTATTTTGGGGTAATCATAGCTGTATAAACAGCCTCTGCCACAAGGTCTTCCCCCACATAGGCCTTCCCTTCAAATCGCCAAACCTGCCCCCTGGCCCGTTGCTTTTGAACACGCATCTTCAAGGTGCTTCCAGGAAAAACAGGCTTTCGAAAGCGCGCTTCTTCGATGCTCATAAAATAGACTAAATGGTGATTAGCAGGCGTATGCAAAGACTTCATCACCAAAACACCCGCGGTTTGCGCCATGGCTTCAATGATTAAAACCCCCGGCATGACAGGCTTTTCAGGAAAATGCCCCTGAAAAAACCATTCATTAAAGGTGACACTTTTGATCCCTGTTGCCCCTTCGCTCAATACAATATCTTCCAAACGATCCACCAAAAGCATGGGATATCGATGGGGTAAAAATTCCATGATCTCTTCCACAGATAACGCTTCTGTGGTTGGGCTTACACTCCCTTGAGGTTTATCCTTCTCAAGCTGACTCATATTTCGGAATCCTTTTTTCCTAATCTTCTTAATTTAACAGATTGCCTTCGCCATTCTTGGATGGGAACAGCAGGAATCCCGGCCAGTATCTCCCCGGGTGTTGTATCTCGCACTACCCCACTTTTTGCAGCAATCTGCGTCCCAGGCGCAATCTTGAGATGTCCTGACAAACCAACCTGCCCTCCAAATACAGAAAAATCTCCGACATGGGTGCTCCCCGCGATACCCACCTGGGCAACCAACACAGATCCTTTACCCACATGCACATTATGAGCAATTTGAACCAAATTATCGATTCTCACCCAATCTTCAATCACCGTATCTTGCAGGCTTCCCCGGTCAATGGTTGTGTTGGCTCCAATTTCAACGCCTTTCCCGATCCGCACAATCCCCAGCTGGGGAACAGATACATGGGAGCGCATCGCCTCTGGGTCTTCCATAGAAAACCCAAAACCTCGTTGGCCAATTCGCGCACCTGGCTTAATGAAGACATCGTTTCCCAAGATAGCATGGGTGAGGGTGATATTAGCTTGAAGTACACATCCATCCCCCATCACAACGCCAGCACCCACAACACTGTTGGGCCCTATATAACAACGGGCTCCCAACACAGCTCCCGTTTCAACAACAGCACCTTGGGCAATAAAACAGTCCCCCCCAAAAGAAGCAGTTTCATCAACCCAGGCAGAGGGATGTCTAAAGGCTGAAAAAGCTTCTTGAGGGTAAAATGCCTGAGCTACTTTAGCAAAAGCACGGTAAGGATTTTCAGAAACCAGTATCGCAACCCCTTGGGGAAGCAACTCAATCCACGCTTTTTTGACAATGCAAACCCCGGCTTTTGTTTCCCCTAAAGCGCTATTAATATATTTCGGGTTATGAAGAACGGAGACGTGCACACCTTCAGCTTCCTGCAAAGAAGAAACATCTTCATAACAAGCCTCCGCATCTCCCCGAAATAATTCGGCCTCAGCAATCACAGACAACTCTTTTAGGGTCAAAGGGCCTGTTCTTTTAAAAAAGCGCTGATTGACCATCATTTCCTACTGTTTTTTAGACCCCAAAGGATTTTCAGGCAACACAGAAGCGTCCTGTTCACTTGGGAACACAACTTTGAGCTTTGACACGTCCTTGTTCAACAAAGCAACCACTTCAGCTGTCAAATCCAGCTTAGGATCAGAAATCCAAAGGGCTGCTGCTTTTTGAAGCACCACCGCTGCTTTGTTTTTTTGTACAGCTTTTTGCACCGCTGCTTGGAAAGATTTTTGAATTTTTTCCATCGCTTGAGTATAAGCAATCTCCAGTTGGCGACGTCGAGACTCAACAAGGCCTTTGATTTTTTCAACTTTTTCTTCAAATTTCTTTTGTTCAACTTTAAATTGATCAGCACTCAGTTTTTTTTCCTGGGCCATCAATTTTTCATTCTCTTGACGCAAAGATGTCTCTTTTCCTGAGATTTCTTTTTGAAACTCACCACGCTTTTTTTCAATTTGATTTTGAACATCACGCATCGCTGCAGATTCAGCAAGCACTTGATTGTTGTCCACAAACATCACCACTGGAGCAGCAGGAGGTGTGTCTCCCAAAACTGGAGATACACCCAACAAAAATACTGCGACTAAAAAATTTTTATTTTTCATGATTCCTCACCTTTTTTTTATTCATAATTATAGTTTATAATACATTAAAATTCTGTACCAATATTGATTCTGAAGGATTCTTTGCGGTCCACACCTTTCAAGTGTTTCAACACTTTGGAATACGTTACACCAATGGTACCAAAAGGAGAACGCCAAATAAGCCCAACCCCAACACTGCCCCTTAGGTTAAATTTATCACTCTTAATGTTTGCGGGATTGTAGGGAATTACAACCTCTTCCCCAGAATCCCAGATGCTTCCCCATTCCGTAAATGCGAGACCCCGAATGTCAAGCTCTTTGGGCAACCCAAGGGGAAACGTTACATCTACGGTTGCGGTGAAGAGTTTACGTCCTCCCAACGCGTCTCCCGTTGCTATATCCCGAGGACCTATCCCCGATTCCGCAAACCCAGGGAAAGATCCCCCCCCAAGGAAAAAGCGGTCTGAGAGACGAATCTTTTTTCCAACAGGCGTTAAGAGGCCATACTTAACCCGCGGATTACAAATCCATTCATGATCATGATCAAGGGGAATGAAATATCCAGCTGAAAACGTCGTGTTTAAATAACGAATATTTCCACCAAGCCCCGCAAACGTATTCGCCATAGATGCGTAATACCCTTCCGTTGGAAAAACAGAGCTATCCCGTTTATCATAGAACAACACATGCTCCAGGGAAGATAGGGTAAACGAACCCGCAAGCGCTCTCACATAAGGTGATGCGTTCGAATCTATGCCGCCGATACGTTCTGATTGAACACGGTAGGTCCAGCTTTGCCCCAAAGATTCT
>JBOFRK010000193.1:0-1267 GCA_051650945.1 Alphaproteobacteria bacterium | reverse complement strand
GGTGAAAAAGCCTTGCATATTTGTGGGGAATGGTGTTCTTGGGTGCTTGATGGCGACCTTCTTTTAGCCGAAGGCCCAGGCTGTATGAGTTTTTTTTATAGCAATTCCTTAGCATTTGAGATCTCAAACGGACAATGATGAATATTAACCAGTGCATAAAATGTTGGACATCTTCGCTGAGTATGGTACAGTGTTTTTATGCGAACCGATGACACACGAAAAGAAAGCCAAAAGGGGCAAGACGGTATACGCCGCAAGGCAGTGGGGGCCGTTCTTGGTGGTATGTCCCAGTCTGAAGCGGCACGGGTATTTGGTGTTTCTCGCACATCGCTTTGGACTTGGGTAAAAGCATACCGGGCAGAGGGCGAAAAAGCATTGACTTCAAAAAAGCGCGGGCGCAAAAAAGCGGGTGCTTTAACGGCAGTGCAAGCTGCAAGCATTCGTAAGTCTGTGATTGGCAAGAACCCTGGCCAGCTTCGCTTGCCTGGCTTTTTATGGACGCGTGATCTCATTGGTTCTTTGATTTTGCGCCGTTTTGGCGTGAAAGTGTCCCGATGGACAGTTGGGCGTTATTTGCAAGCGTGGGGGATGACGGTACAAAAGCCAGCAAAACGGGCACTTGAGCAAAATCCAGCCCAAGTCCGGTATTGGCTAGACACCAAGTATCCAGCAATAGCGCGTACAGCAAAAGAGCAAGATGCTGAAATATTATGGGGAGATGAAATGGGATTGCGTTCTGACCATCAATCGGGGACTACTTGGGGGGCAAAGGGCAAAACGCCTATTGTGCATAAAAGTGGCAAGCGGTTTAGCTGTAATATGCTTTCTGCAATAAGCAATCGCGGAAAACTATCCTTTATGGTATTCGCAGAAAAATTTACATCGGCTGTATTTATTACGTTTCTTGAGCGACTTGCAAAGCATAATGCTGGGCGTAAGATTTTTTTAATTGTTGATAGACATCGTGTGCATACAAGTAACAAGGTAATGATATGGCTTTCTGAACAAAAAGAACAAATAATAACATTGTTTTATCTTCCTGCCTACAGCCCTGAACTTAACCCCGATGAACTTTTAAATAACGCCGCTAAAGGTACGCTTTCCAGTAAAATACGAGCCCAAAATAAAGAAGAACTTCAATCTAAACTACGATCTTACTTGCGCAGCACACAACGCCGCCCTGAACGCGTAAAAAACTTTTTCAAAGGTAAACATGTGGCCTATGCACAAGTGGGGTAATGTTCAACATTTTATGCACTGGTTAATA
>JBOFRK010000192.1:0-8427 GCA_051650945.1 Alphaproteobacteria bacterium | reverse complement strand
GGGAAAGGGCATCCCCAATAAGGCTCATGCGCCGCAGGATAACAAAAACGCCCATAGGGCCACAGCTTAACGATAGCGCAAGACAGCCCACAAGGGCCCGTTGCAAAAAGAGAAAATCCGCAAATGGTTTCCAAAGAATGGTGTACAGGGGCGTTAACAGATCGATCATCTCTAAGGTTCTCTAGCTAAATTGTCGGCAACACAGGTTTCCTTCCCAGGCCAAAGCGCTGCGCAGCGCCTCTTCCCGGAAAGAAGACTGAAGAACCTCTTGGGTTGCGCCAAAAACAGCATAACTTCTGGCGAGCAAGAGGGCTTTAGGGAAAAAACGTTCAACCAATTCAAGGTCATGAATCACGGCTAAAATGGTTTTTCCTTCCCCATGCCACCGGTGGATAAGGCGCAAAAGATCTTCCTGGGTTTTATAGTCAACCCCATTAAAAGGCTCATCCAAAAGCAAAAAATCACCTTGTTGCACTGCCAACCTTGCAAAGAGAACGCGCTGAAATTGCCCGCCTGAAAGCTGATCCATGGTGTAGTTCGTATAACGTGAAAGGCCCACTAATTTTAACGCGTCAAAAACACGGTTTTGGTGCTCAGCCTTCATAGGCCTGAAAGGGCCTAGCTCATGCCAGAGGCCTCCCAACACAACATCTTTAACAGTTAGCGGAAACAGGCGCTGCATCCCAGAGCGCTGGGGCAAATAGCTGATTGATTTTTTGTTAAAATTTCCTCGATTCAGGGTGCCTTTCCAAGGGAGCTGATTCGGGTCTGCGAGGGTGTCGAGCAGGGTTGATTTCCCACCCCCATTGGGGCCCACGACCGCCACCAATGAACCTGAAGGTATTTCAACGGAAAGATCTTGAATGATGGGAACGTGTTGGCGAAAAATGGTCAATTTTTTGAGAAAAATACCAGAAATTTTAGGGGGACTTTCGCGGGCAGGAGAAGAAAAAAAGCGGCGCAACCCACCTTGGGAACGTTTCATGCTACAAGACCCCCTCAATCGCCCACCACAAAAGGCCTAAAATTGAGAAAATTAAAGCAAGGCGCTTAAAAAGCCCCCACTCCATGAAAAGTTCTCGCTGCTTCATTTTAAACCCTATGCGCTCATGTATACCGCATCTTTGCCCTAATTAAGAATCATTCTCAGTTCAGACTGTGAAGGAAAACGGCTCATTTGTCAAGCAGGGCTTGAAGCTTTTTTAAAAGAGGGAATTTTTGATATAAAGGTGCTGAAATTTATTATATAAAAGCTTGAAATAGATTCGTAAAATGGGGGTTAGTGTGCCTGATCTGAAAATGCGCTTGCTTGGGGCCTTGGGCCTCTTATTACCGGCAAGCTTTTGTTTATGGAAAGGTTCTCCTTACAATACTGTGCTCGTCGGATTGCTGTTTCTGCTGCTGGGGCTAGAGCTGGGTATGTTAACCTGGAGGCTTCGCATCTGGCGCAATCGAACAAACCTACTCCTAGCTGGTTTAGGCTTTGCTTATTTAGGGTTAGCTGCGCTCTATGTGCATCAAAATCTTATTCCCTTGTGGGGAAGCCAGATTTTTCACCCCTCTGAAACGCCACACTGTTTAATTTACTTGATTGCTTTGGTTGCTTTTGCAGACATAGGCGCTTATTTTGCGGGAAGATCTTTTGGGGGGCCGCTCTTGGCGCCTCATATCAGCCCTAAAAAAACCTGGTCAGGCTTTGCAGGGGGGATGGTCGTGGGCACCGTCGCAGGCCTTCTCACCTACCCAGAACACCTAGAGACGTTTCTACCTTTTGCCCTTGGAGCTGGAAAAACAGCGTTTCTCGTGGTGATTTCACAACTGGGTGATTTGCTTGAATCTTCTCTCAAGCGACATTGGAACGTCAAAGACTCAAGCCAATTGATCCCAGGGCACGGTGGTTTTTGGGACCGGTTTGATGGGCTTTTAGCAGTATTCGTTTGCCTAAGCCTTTTAAACCTGATGGGACTAGCCTTTTTTTAGGACTGTTTGAAAAACTTAGGAAACCGCTACTGAGACCCGCTCCAAAGAACTTGCTGCGGCTGCTTTCTTCCGAACCTGACCGGATTCACAAGGAGAGCGTCCCCAGGCGATTTCCCTCAACCTGTATAACAAATTCCCAGCCTGGTGCATAGAAGATTTTAAAACGACACGTTAAACTTCTTGTGGCACTTGATAGAAGCGCGCCAAGGGTATGCTCAACCATTTTGTAAAGAAAAAGAAAAGCATAATGCCTTCTGCAACCAAGCAAAATGTTGCAAGAAGCCTGCTAAAGGAAGGGATATCTAAACAGCACATTAGCAGGCTTTGGGTTCCTTGAAGGGCCACAGCTGTAAGCGCGCAGGCCACCAGCAACCTCAAAAAAAATCTGCCGAAAGAAGCTGTAAGCCCCAGGGTTCTGCGTTTAGCTAAAATCACGGCTAATAAAATCGCGTCCACCCACGCAGCTCCAGATGTTGCAAAGGCAATGCCTACGTGGTGCCAAACCCCCATAAGGGCAAGGCTTAACCCAAGGTCAACGACAATGCTGCAGGCCCCCGCCCATAGAGGTGTTTTGGTATCGCCTTCAGCAAAAAAGCGGCTGCTCAGCACTTTCGCGATCACGTAAGCTGGCAATCCAAGGGCATAGGCCATTAACGTTTTTGATGTTTCCAGGGTGTCGGCTGCTTTAAACGCCCCATGTTCAAAAATACTCGCAACCAATGGTTTCGCAAGCAACAACAAGCACAGCATAGAAGGTAAGCTAAAAAAAAGTGAGAGCTCTATGGCTGTCACTTGGCTTGTTTTGGCTTGATCGAGCTGGTTAGAGCGAATCTGCTTGGATAGCATGGGAAGCAACACCGTGCTCACTGTAACCCCAATGACGCTTAAAGGCAGCTGATTAAGGCGATCCGCAAACCCTAGATAGGCAATGCTTCCAACAGGCAGCCAAGACGCAATAAACGTTCCTAAAAATAAATTGATGTTGCTGATGCCAGAACCCAAGGCTGCTGGCCCCATTTTTAAAAAAAAGTTTTTCAAATGAGGGGTCCACTGGGGACGAACAAGCTTCAAGAAAAATCCAATTCTCCAAGCAGGAGCCATCACCCAAAGCAGCTGAGCCAAACCAGAAAACCCGATGGCAAGGGAAAACACATAACCTGGTTTTGAAACGGATGTATGCATCCCCAAAACAAACCCTACAATAAAAATATTGCCTATCAGGGGAGATGATGCAACAGCTACAAACCGCTCAAGAGAATTCAAAACCCCCCCATAGAGGGCTGTAAGAGAAATAAAGAGGATGAACGGGAACGTTACCCGAGTGAACTGGATCAGATAGCTCATCCGCTCAGGCGTTTTAGCAAAGCCAGGCAAAAGCGCTGGAACAATCTCTGGTAAAAAAATCTCAACCAACAAGACGAGCAAAACAAGAACTGTCAAAAGAAGGGTAAAGGCATGCTCCGCGAAAGTTTTGGCTTCCTCTGTTTTACCTGCGGCCAGAAGGCCAGAAAAAATGGGAACAAAACAGGCGTTGAAAGCCCCTTCCGCAAATAATCTTCTAAAAAATGCAGGAAGACGTATGGAAAGGGAAAGTGCGTCTGTAACGGCTCCAGCTCCCAAAAAAGATGCCGTGAGAAGCTCTCGAACAAAACCCCCTAAACGGCTAAGAATCGTATAGCTGCTTACGGTAAAGATGGATCGAAAAAAAGGCATAGATGCATCTTCTCCAATGGTAAATAGCCTCATTAGGAATCTATTCTATAGCCTTTATGGAACATTTCAAGAAGACGATAGGAGAATTTTTTATCCCTAAAACATTAAAAAAGCCCCTGATACTCCAGAGGCTTTTTTAAATTTCAAAACACAGCAACCATGAGAAGAAGCTATTTTTTTGGTTTTTCTTCAACCAACGCGTTGTATTCATTAGAAAGCCGCTTCACAGCCCATATCCAGATCAGCACAATCAGAATCACCAAAACGCTCAAAGCTGGGGCAATGGTTAATTGGTTACCGGCTGTTACAATCAGCAGAACCTGTTGAACAATGCCCCCACCAGATTTTCCAAGACGGCTTCCGATAACATCCACCGCAGCCTTACCTTTGACCTTCAATTCTTGATCGAGGGGGATATAAGCCATTTCCTTGGTGGGATCAAATAAAGAATACTTCGTTCCCTTGCCTAAGACATTTTGAGCCCCTCCAATCATCACCGCTAAAAAGAGCGGCGTGAATCCCATCAAAGAGAAAGTTCCTGGAAAAAAATCATTGATCAACACGAAGGCAAAAAAGAGCGAACCGGTCACCAAAATCATGGTTGGTGTCGTAATCGCACCGGTGAACCAACCAAACCTGCGCACCACACCTTTCGTGGTAAACATAAGGATGATCGTCGCAGCACCAACCCACGAATAAAAATCACCAAAAAAAGCTTTTAAATCTCTTGGATCTGGATAAAGCTCGCGGACTTGATTTTTCCAGGTTACTTCAATCAAATTGATGGTCATACCATAGCCCAAAACTAAGATGGCGATGTAACCCAAATATTTAGAGTGGATCAGCAGCTTGAAACTCTCGGAAATGGAGAGTTTTGGCTTTTTCTCTTTCGCTTTCTTGGGAGCAGAAGCCTTTTCGTAGTACCGAGGGTCTGTTAAAACAGCTCTCCCCATCCACCAATAAATAAAGGCAATGGCAGCACCTCCTAAAATCACGAGATGGATTAAGGTGTCAAAGTCAAATTGCTTCAGGGCCTGCCCAGCTCCGATAAGGGCAAAATTTGCAAGGAAACCAAACAAAGAATAATAACGCTTTGCCTCATCCGTTTTGGTGACTTCGTTAGCAAACTGCCAAAATATGATGGCTGTACCAACATTCCCCCACAACTCAGCAAACGTATAGAAGAGGCTGTAGGTCCACACCCCATAAACTGGGAAAAGCCATTGAAAATTCGGGTAAGCTTCCTGAAGCGCTCGGATATACGTAGGATCTGGATGCAGAAAATCTACATTAGGGTGAATTAAAAATGTAAAAATAGCGAAAAAAATAGGAAACGGCAAAAGGCAAGCGTAGTAAAGTTTTTCTCGACTAAGAGCATTGCTAAGCTTCGCATAAAGCACAACAAATGCAACAGATGATGGCAAAACAATCCAAAATTTCAGAAAATTAAACACCTCTGCACCAGAGTTGGGGGCCGTTGAAATCAACACATCTTTCAAAGCGCGCACAACAGTATAGTTAAATAAAACAAAAAACAGAATTGCAGCCATGGGGAGAAATTTTTTCATTTCATAGCCATGGATGGGCCACAGGGCGGCACGTAATTTTGAAAATTCAGGTTGCATGTGAGAGCTCATAATAGTGTGCCTTTCTTCTGCCTTTCCTTAAAATAAAACAGATATTTCCGAAATTTAACGAACTCAAAGCCAAGAGCATAGAAAAAGGAGGCTGTATTAACACACCGCCTCCTCCCCTTGTCGCCACAATTATACCTGGCAAAAACCAGCTTTGCGCATCCTTATTTCTCTGTAGATAAAATCTATAAACTACTTTCACTGAAAAGCCAAGGGACTTTTCATTAAATCGAAATACCTTTCTTGAAATTTTTTAGACGCAGGAAAAACATTCAACAGGTATATTTTCCCCTAGTTTAGGACAGGGTCTAAACTATTTTTTTTAAAATTTTCGTCATTTTATGAAAAAAAACCAGCAGTTGTGAAAATATGAAAAGACCCTCTGTTTTTTTCGAAAAAATAGATTTATACTGCGCGGGCGTAGGTGTTATACGATTGAAAGAACAAAAGACATGGCTGATTTTTTAGACGAGCTTCAAGAAGAGATCCGTCAAGAAAAGTATGCAAAACTTTGGAAGGCCTATGGTCCTTTCGTTCTTTTGGGTGTTTTTTTAACGCTTGCGGGAACAGGGCTTTACCTTGGTTGGAAAAGCTATCAAAACCATGGGTATCAAGCTGAAGGAACAAACTATCAGCGCGCCTTAGATCTCTTGAAAGCCGGGAAGAAAGCAGAAGCTCTTGAGCTTTTCAAGCATCTTGAAACAACTTCTTCTGGCTATGGGTTTTTGGCTAAATTACGTCAACTTGCGCTTCAAACAGACGCTTTTGTAGGCAATCCTTCCCAAGATCGACTTCAGCTTGTTAAACAAAACGTTGAAGAGATTGTGAAAAAGCGAGAAACAGATGGTGCGCTTAAAGGTCTCCTCAACACACATCTTTCTTTGCTGATGGTACAAACAGGGGTTTCTGCTCCCTTCATTCAGCAAGGGTTGGAACAACAGACCACTCCCCACAATCCCTGGAAGGGGCTTGGGCTTGAGGTCATCTTTCTGCAGGCGTTTCAACAGCAAGACAGTCAGCGCGCTGAAGCACTCCTTTCAACCCTGATGGCTTCCCGGGATGTTCCCTCCAGCTTACAAACCCGCGTAGGGTTAGAGGCCATAGGCGCCGGCTTGGGGATTCCGTCTTTTCGTGAGCATAAAAAATAAAAACTTCCCCCTTGTAACTGCCTGATGAAAGGTTAGCATGAACAGACACCAAAAAATGAACTCTTTTCTCCAAACAGCTTCACTGTTGGGGCTGATTGGCCTGCTTGCAGGGTGTGAGATATTGGGTAAAAAAGAAAAACCTCCTTTAGAGGGAAAGCGCGTTCCTATCGTCTTTGGAGATTCTGGCCTGAAACCAGACGTTACGCTTGTTCCAAAGCAAATCACCCTGCCTGCATCGGTGACTGTTTCATCCTGGGAGCAAGCTGGATTTAACGCCACTCACATGACACCTCATGTTCGTTTCTCTAAAGAATTGAAGGCAAGAAGCTCCTTCTCTTTGGGAACGGGGCGATCTGAAGATGGGCGCATATTAAGCGCCCCCATTCTTGTAGATGGCGCCCTTTATGGTATCGATGCCCAAACCCGCCTGCGCGCTTTTTCAACAAAGACGCAAGAGATGCTTTGGGAAATAGATCTTTCTCCAGAAAATAAGGCAGGAGACTACGCCTTAGGTGGCGGTGTTTCTTACGGAAAAGGAACCCTTTTTGCAGCAACCGCCTATGGCGATTTAGTCGCTTTGGATGCGAAAACAGGGAAGAAGCATTGGGAAAAGCGGCTGGGAAGCCCGTGCCGTACGGCACCCGTCTTTCAAGATGGGCAAGTGTATGTGATGACAGTGGACAACCAACTCCAGGTTTTCCAAGATAAAACAGGTGACTTGCTGTGGAGCCATGCAGGCATTGCTGAAAATTTAGGACTTTTGGGAACGTCTCTACCTGCTGTTCTAGGAGATACAGTTGTGGTAGCGTATTCATCGGGGGAGGTTTTTGGGCTTAAAGCCGGAAGCGGAACCGTGATGTGGTCTGAAAGCGTTTCTGCTTCTAAAAAAGGGGATTTAGCTTCAAGCTTAACCCACGTGCAGGCCCTTCCTGTTGTGGATGGCAACACGGTTTATATTCTCAACCAAGATGGTCGCATGGCGGCGCTTCATGTTCAAAATGGCCGCCGATTGTGGGAACGGGATATTTCCGGCATTCAAAACCCCCTTGTAGCGGGGGAATCTCTCTTCCTCTTGAGCCAACAAAATGAATTGATTTGTTTGGATAAAGCCTATGGCCACGTCCATTGGGTTAAAAAATTACCTGAACCAGAAGGGTTTCAAGGAAAAAACGCCTGGGCAGGGCCCTTAGCTGTTGGAGGGAACCTTTACGTGGTTGGCGTTCAAGGCGCTATGCTGGCTATCTCCCCCCAAACAGGTGAGATTCAAAAAAGCTATCCCCTCGCCTATGGAGCGTCGCTTCCCCCGATTGTCACGTCCCAAAGTTTTTATGTCTTGACGGAAGATGGCACCCTAACGGTTTTTGAGCCCGCGTTGTGACGGGCCCACAGGTTGTTTTAGGGATTGAGACAAGCTGTGATGAAACAGCCGTTGGGATTGTTACACGGGACCATCAGATTTTAGCAAATCTGGTACCGTCTCAGATCCATCATCATCAACCCTATGGAGGTGTGGTGCCAGAGCTTGCTGCGAGGTCCCATCTTGAAACACTTCCCTCCCTTGTGTCTGAGGCCCTCAATATCGCTGGGCTCGCATTACATGATCTTGATGGCATCGCTGCGACAGGAGGACCTGGGCTGATAGGAGGGTTGATCATAGGCGCTACGTTTGCCAAAACCCTTGCGTGGTCCATTCGCAAGCCTTTTATCGCAGTCAATCACTTGGAAGCTCATGGGCTTACTGCCAAACTTACCCACAATATCTCCTTTCCTTATGTATTGTTGCTGATATCTGGGGGGCATTGCCAATTCCTTCTGGCCGAAGCATTGGGAATTTACCATCTCCTAGGCACAACACGAGACGATGCTGTAGGAGAAACCTTCGATAAAGTCGCGCGGATGCTGGGGTTGGCCTATCCAGGAGGGCCTGCCATTGAAGACAAGGCAAAAGCAGG
>JBOFRK010000191.1:0-11153 GCA_051650945.1 Alphaproteobacteria bacterium | reverse complement strand
CTTCAGACGAGGGTTCGATTCCCTTCACCCGCTCCAAAAAATAAATATCCCAAGTCTTGCTTCGCCGGGTTTTTCCTAGCGCGCCGTCCAGCCACCGTCCATCAGAAAAGAGGCGCCTGTCACCTGGTTGCCGTGCTCTGAGGCTAAAAACACGGTAAGCCCCCCTAAGGCTTCTGGAGTTGCAAATTCTCCTGAAGGTTGCTTTTCAAGAAGAAGTGCGCTCTTTGCTGCTTCAAGGGAAAGATTTTTTTCCTTGGCCATAGCTTCAATTTGTTTTTGCACCAGAGGCGTTAAAACCCAACCGGGGCAAATGGTGTTGCTGGTAACGCCAGTTCCCGCGGCCTCCAGGGCCACCACTTTGGAAAATCCGACAAGCCCGTGTTTAGCTGCAACATAGGCAGATTTGTGGACAGACCCCACGTGACCATGGGCTGATGCAATATGGATAAGCCTCCCCCATTTTTGTTGGTACATATAGGGAAGCGCAGCCTGAGTCGTGTGAAAGCTGGCGGATAAATTAATATTGAGGATTAAATTCCATTTTTCTTCAGGGAATTTTTCCACCACTTCTGTGTGCTGAATGCCAGCATTGTTGACCACAATGTCTATACCACCAAAAACCTCAATGGTTTTTTGGATAAGCGTCTTACAAGCCTTAGACTGGCTCAAATCTGCTTGCATGTAGGCTGCTTTGCCCTTTGACAGAGACTCAATTTCCTGCTTCAAAGACGTCATTTGATGTTCTTCTTCAAGACCGTGCAGCATGACGCTGCAACCTTCTTTTGCGAAAGCTTGGGCGATCCCCCAGCCAACCCCGCTGCTTGAACCAGTTACAACAACACGTTTTCCCTTTAACATGATCCCCCTCCTCTAACCTCAACCATTTGTCAAATCAGTTTACTTAAAAAGTATGAAGAAAAGCCTTAAACGGAAAGCATCACCTGATGGGAGAGAAGATCATGGGAGGGGCCTCTCTTTTTATACCCAAGCCAGCTTGTCCATCCAAGAAACATGGGGTCCCCTTTTCGAATCCAACTGACGGGTTTGTGCTTAAGCCCCAGAGAAATTTTAAAAGAAACACCAGGCCCCGCATAATACGAAATGAGGCTTTGGACTCTAAAAAAATATTCGCCAAATGGCAGAAATTTTCGAAATAACTCAAGGTCTTCAAATGCAAAACGAACCACAATGCCATGGCTTTGACACCAAACACGTTTGCCTAGGACTGCCCCTTTCCCAAGCCCTATTCCCTGCAGAGAATTACCTAGATAAGTGCAGTCTTTTTTTTCCAGGGATATCCAGGCGCCTTGGCAAGGCAGAATTTGAACTGGAATTTGGAAAAGGTGTTGCAAAATAGCTCGCAACCCTGAGGGATTTCGGGGTTTTTGCCAGAAAAGGGACGAATAAAAAAGCATATGTCTTAAGAAAAAAGGAGACAGTCCATCTGTCCAACCCACCAGGGCTTGTAAATTTTTTCCTTGGGGTGTTTCGTGGGGTAAACTAGCGTTCAGCGCTGGAGAAAACTTTTGCTGAATCCGATAGAAGAGGGATAAAAGTCGGTGATTAAAGATATCCAAAAAATCTCGAAAGACAGTGTCTTTTTGACGCAATCTTTCAAGTAACAGCTCTGTGTAAGGCAAAGGCAGAGGGCCTTGGATTCCAGCGATACCTAAAAAATTAACGTGTACTTCTGTAGAAGTATTTCTAGCCGCCAGAGGCTCTGTTGGGGAACTAGAGCCCAGAGGCAAAAGGTTTGAAGGCTTAATCTGGAATAGATCGCTCGGAGGAGCCGAGAGAAACACCCTTGCTTTAAGTCTGACTGCTTCTTTTTCTGGATGATAGCCTTGCCCCAAAGAAATTTTGATAGGGTTCAAGATCTGCAACAAACGGATCGCTTGGGCAAACTCAAATTCATAGGGTTTTTGATGGAGCTGCTCTTCTAAAGAGAGGGTTGCGTCGCGATCCGGGAGGGCCATTTTTTCCATACCTCTTGACGTTGATGACTAACTAAAGTGGTTTCGATAAGCGTGTTAAAATTGGCAGAAAGCCCGAACAGTTCATCTAAGACAATGCTTAAAAGAAAGAGGCCGTGGGTATTGGGACGAGATTCATCCACGACAAGGCGAATGGATAATTTAGGAGCAAAGCCTCTCCACGCATCTTGCCCAAGTCGCCCCATTCCCTTTTGATAAGATAGCGCCATGAGAGCTTCTGCCTCACTTTGCTTGTTGCTATATTCCATAAAGCTGTAAAGTCGCAACAGTTCTTTCAAAGGTTCAATGCTTTGGGTTGAAGAACAGATCCCCACATGGTTGATGGACAGGTGGCTGATCAGGCGCCATTGGGTTTCCCCATCAAGGTTTGGTATAATCTCAGGCGTGGGACGCTCTAAGGTTTTAGCAACAACCCCTGTCAGGTTTCCAAGAGGTTGGAGCTGTGCACCTGCCGGAACAGATTCTGCCAGGTTACGGTTTGTGCAAAGCGTGTGAGCGTAAACGGTTTGGTTCGGCGGAAGGGAAGGGTTCAGGTGATAATCAACAAAAGAAAGAAACACATCGGTTCCTGGGCGCTCAGCAAGGGTTGAATTTTCTCGGCGCGCTACCCAAAAACAGGGGGCGTCTAGCGCTTGAACATCGTGGTTAAAAGAGAAGTAAGGTGCGTAGGTTTGGATAGAAGCACTTTGGTCCGCAGAAGAAGAGACTTTCAAAATTGAATGCACTTCTGTGATTGATTCTTGTCGTTGGTCACCTACGAGCTTGTATTCTACCTGACGGTGATTGAGACGAATGGGCTCTGATGTTTTAAAAAACAAGTTAACTGCCGGCACGCAATTCAATTGGATATGCTGCCTAGATAAGGAAAAACGTTCTGTTTGGGCATTCTCTCCTAAAGGGATGAGGATGTCAAAAAATTTTCCTTGAAGCTTTGGTAGATGGTTAATTTCAAAAAAAAGAAATTTTTGTGGAAAAGCAAAATATTCGAGCAAAAGCCTGTAAGCTTGATGGGTTTGGACCGGGAAAGGAAGAAGAGATTCTTGCTCCTCAAAGCCAACCGGCTTGAGGGCATCAAGGGGAAGCAGCGAGGCTGTCGAAGACCCTTCTGGTTGTATAAAAACAGGGGTATTGCCTTGGGGGTCATAGGTAAATAGCCATTCCAAAATGCGATGTCGTGTTAGCGTGTCTCCTGAAATATGAAAACAAAGTTTTGGGATGGTAAAAGCGCTAAGATCCCCGGAAAACGATCGAACGCGAAGGCGCAACACCCAGGGAGATCTCAAATGCACAAGGGGGATATCGCACAGCTGGGAACGTATGCATGAAAAATCCTGAATCTCTAGTGGAAAAAGCTTTAAGTCCATCGTGCTTTGGAAACGACAGACCTGCCCTTCTTCTGCTGTTGCAACAAGCTGCGTGCCTTTTGGAACTAAGCTTCCTGAAAGCTGCTGACCCATCTGAGGCGTGGGATTCATCTGGACAATGGTTGAAGAAGGAATGGGTTGTGTGAACTGGGGATAAAGCGTGTCTAAAAGAGAGCTCGTAAAGGAAGAAAACCGGTCATCTATTTCAGATTGCAGCCGGCCTGTTAAAAAAGCGAAAGACTCGAGAAGCCTTTGAACATGGGGATCATCTGAGCCTGTTTGATGTAAATCAAGGTAACGCGCCACCTTGGGGTACTGGGCCCCAAACTGCCTTCCGCTGTGCAATAGATATTGCATTTCCTTTTGATAGTATGAAACCATCCGATCAAGGGAGCTATCCTGCTTCATAATCAAGTCCTTTTGTCTTATGCCTCCCTTCTTGCTTACATCGATCTTCCTTAAAAAAGGGTAAATGCTTAAGATGATTTATAATTTGGTAACTTTCGGAATTTAAAAAATAACTACTGCTATAAAAATCTCTATGGTATAATCCGGGGTCAATTGCCGAGTGCCTTTTGGTTTGAAGCAAATTTGGTAGCAGTTCCCTATTAATGCGGCCAAAGTAAAATAAATTTTGGTTATTAAAATTATTACATGCAGTTTGAAAAATTTGCTCTAATTCCTGTGCTGCTGATTGTTTCCCTCGGGGTCGTGGATGTCGCAACGGATATTTATATCCCGACAATGCCCTGGTTGACGCAGTATTTCCAAACTTCAGAAGAAGCAGTTGCCTTAACGGTAAGCTGTTACTTGCTTTCTTTTTGTCTTTCAGGTCCCATTTACGGTCCCCTTTCAGATGCAGTAGGACGACGTTGGATTCTGATCATTGGGCTTGGGATTTTTGCGCTGTTTTCTTTTTTATGTGCTATTGCCCAATCTATACAGTGGTTAATTGCATTTCGCTTTCTTCAGGGGCTAGGTGGAGGTGTTGCCTGGGTTTTGGGCCTTGCCATCATTAAAGACATCTACAAAAAAGAAGAGAGCGTAAAAATTATGGCGACCATTGGGATGGTGATTTCATTGGCGCCAGGTGCCGCTCCTATTTTAGGGGGGTATATTGGCCACTACCTGGGATGGCAGGCAAATTTTTATCTCCTTGGGGCTTGTGCTTTGAGCGTCTTTGGACTTTTATTTTTTTATCTACCAGAAACGCTCCCGGTTTTAAAGCGTCAACGCTTTAATTTAAGAACGGCTGGACAGAATTATGCAATTCTTGGGAAGAACTTTCCATTTTTGGGATATTCTCTGATTTCAGCCCTTACTTTTGGAGGCATTTGGGCCTACATCTCAACAACACCCTTCTTTTTTATGAAAGTATTGGGCATGTCCATGGATGTATACGGTTATTATCAAATGCTTTTATTAATTTCTTACATGTTGGGCATTTTTCTCAACAAACATTTAGTTAAAATTTTTAATATCAATCAGCGTATTGGGATTGGCCTTTTTCTTTCTTTAGGGGGGGCTTTGTCTTTATGTATAGCTGCCCTCGTTTTTCCTACTTCTCCCTTAACTTTGACTTGCATGGCCTCTTTTTACTCCGCAGGGATGGGCGTTGTCTACCCCAACACATCAACCCAGGCTATGGAAGTTTTCCCAGAGATAGGCGGGGCTTCTGCTGCTTTTTTGGGAGCTTTAGAAATGTTTTTTGCAGCCCTTGCCGTGTATGTTGCAGGAGAAGTTTATGTAGATTCCATTTTTTCGCCTTCTTTATGTGTTTTTTCCCTTGCCTTGGCAAGCTGCATTGTATATTTGGCGTTAGTCAGCCGAACCCCAAAATAGCTTTCTATAGCACCTATAAAATCTAAAAAATCAAAAACTTATTGCCTTTTTATGAAAATAATAACACATTAAAAATTAATCAAAAGATGGCTTTAGAAATAACAAGGGCAGGCTATTTTTTATTGCTGAGGGGGCACAAGCAGCATGTGAATCGGGGTAACGTGTATGTTTGTTTTAAGCAAATCGCTTGGTTTATTGCTTGTTTTTGTCCATTTTTTGTTTGTGGGAGAGGTTGGATATGCTGCTCCTAAACCTTCCAGCCGTGTTGCATGTGTCATTGAATCTAAAGAAGCAGAAATTTCCATAACTTTAGAAGACCGTTCAGCACACAAAAGAAAAAAAATACTTGGGCAGGCTTCTGTTGAGCTAAAAGAAGGACATTTTTCGAATTTAAAAGCAGAAAAAAGCGAAACCTGTACGTTTTCTTCAGTCTCACGCGAACCTGGTTTAGGAGAAATTATTTCTATTAAGTATGGTGAGGGAGTTAGCTTTTTATTGAAGCCAAACCATGAATTGGAATTAATAAAGCTTCAAATGCCCCAGAGTGATTTAAAAATTATAGCTCCCCTCTCAGAATTTGTTTTGGCAAACGCAACGCATTTAAAGGCACGTTCCCTTACGGTAAGAGCACAAGAGGTTACCAATGAGGCTGCTGTAAAAATTGAAAAATTGCATATTAGAGGAGGGAATTTTCAAAATTACGGCCAAATTGAAAGCTTAAAAGAAGGTTTAAGCATATTTATGAATAATAATGATTTGTTAAATATGGAGAATGGAAATATTTATAGCAAATCTAATTTATCTGTTTTTGATGTTTCAACCTTAACAAACGAAGGAATCATCAAAACCTATGAAAAAGGATTGTGCACCATTGAAGGGAGACATTTTTACAACACAGGTAAAATTTATCATGCAGGTGAATTTTTTTCAAATATGAAAGAAGGGTATTCCGGGCTTCTTGAAAATATTGAATTTTGTCCTCCAATTAAAAAGCGAAAATTTTCAATTGATTCTGGCGTTGAAAGTGACGGTGATTTTGGTATGGTAAGCGATAGCGGTTCAGGTAGACCCAGAAGTTCCTCATTTTCTTCGATTTTGAGTGATTGTGAATATGCAGAAATTTTGAGCGAGTCATCAGGCAATATGTCTGATTTTTGGTCTGAGGCAGAAGAAGATTCAGAGCAAAAAAACACGATGGGAGAAGAGCTTGTGGGCAAAAAACCAGCTGCTCGTTTCCCAAGGCGCGCACTTGCCCGTTTCCCAGGGCGCGCTGTGTCTAGCACCTCTGAAGCGCTAATTTCTCCTCGCGGGGCAGGACGTTCTCTGATTAAAACAAGCCCTCGTTTTAATGTATTGCGGGGTCCAATAAAGAACGCTCAACACAAGGTTTCTTCAACGACAGCGCGGACTCCCTCATTGCCAGAATTGCGCGGGGGATCTGAAAAAACAGCTCCATCGCCTGGTTTTGAAGACAAGCTCGCAAGCTTGGATAGCATGTCTTCCTTAAGGGACGGAGCTTCAAAAAATCCAATTTCTAAATCTTTTGAAACACCAGAAGAACAAAAAATAATTTCTTCAAAGTTAGATAATCTTCTTGTCTATGCTTTAGAAGTGCTCAACACAGCGGGGAGAAAATTTTCTGAAATATTTTTTCGAAAAGGTCCTGTTTATAAATTTTCTATGATTTTATGGGAAAATTTTTTAACATTTAAGCCTTGGGTTCTTTTATGTGTTATTTGTAGCTTGCTTCTTTTTGGGGTTCGAAAAGTGCTTCTTTTCTTTAAGGACACTTTAGAAGCTGACGTCTGATAATATCACAAAAAAGCCTCGGGTTTGAAAATGATGCGTCTACCTAACACATATACGTGTCGAATGATCTCTTGACCAAATCACGTCCTTCTTGCATTGTGTTCTCTTGAAAAAGTTTTATTTTTTAAGAGGAGTTTTGTTTTCATGGCCCTGCTGCGGTTTCCAGAAAAAACAACTTTTGATTTTGTAGGATTTCGAAAAATTTCTATTGGATTTTCGCTCCTTGTGGTTTTACTAACTCTAGGTGGCTATTTTTTCCAAGGGCTTAAATATGGAATTGATTTCCAAGGAGGGCTTATGCTGGAGGTGCGTTTTCCCCAAGCCAGCAACCTCCAAGAGCTTCGAAAAGCCATCAGCCAGCACGTGACATCTGAGGTTTCAATTCAAGAGCTCGGCGCAAACCATCAAGATTTTTTGATCCGCGTGGAGCAAAATCCCCAAGCGCCCCAGGCTCAAACATCCCAGGCCCTTGAGACTATCAAACACGTTTTGGGAGACACTGTAGAATATCGACGTGTGGAGACCATCGGCCCCAAAGTTGGGAAAGAGCTGATTGTTGCGGGGCTTGTTGCGGTTTTTTTCGCCTTGGTGGCGATGTTGGGCTATATTTGGCTGCGATTTGAGTGGCAGTTCAGCGTCTGTGCTATTGTCGCTTTGGCCCATGACTGTGTTGCTGTGCTGGGGCTTTTTGTTTTAACGGGCTTTGAATTTAACGAGACGGCGATTGTGGCCATTTTGATCACAGCCTCTTACTCCATCAATGATACCGTGGTGATTTTTGACCGAGTTAGAGAGAATTTGAGAAAATTCCGAAAGATGCCACTGCCAGAGCTGTTAAACCTCAGCTTGAACGAGACGTTGTCTCGTACCTTGCTAACGTCCAGCACAACCTTGGTGGCATTGATCGCCCTGTATTCTCTGGGTGGGGAGGTGATCGCTAGCTATAGTTTGCCTATTATTATTGGGATCGGTATTGGAACCTATTCGTCTATCTTTTTGGCGGCTCCTCTACTCCCCTTCTTTAAACTTCAACGGGTTGAAAGTTCACCCGCAAAACCTTAAAATGAAAAAACATTTCAGCTATTTTTTAGATTTTATAGCGAGATAAGGTGATAGGAAGTCTATGCAAGCTTTACGTTCATTGATCATAGCGTCTCTCCAAGGGTTTGCTTCAGAAAAAGGTCTGGATGCTGAGACATTGAACACGCTTTCCTTTTGGATAGAACCTCCTAAAGACCTCCGCCATGGTGATTTGACCACCAATGCCCCCTTGGCTTGCGCGAAAGCTCTAGGCTGCGCACCTCGGGAATTGGGAGCTTTTTTAGTAGATTGCCTTTCAAAAGCGCCGGAAGTGGAAGGCGCTGAACTTGCTGGCCCGGGATTTGTGAACGCTCGCTTCAGCACGTCCTACTGGCACGATATCTTAAAAAATTTGCTGAAAGAAGGCGACGCTTACGGTGAGACCTCCCTCGGAAAAGGAGAGGTGTTTAATGTGGAATATGTGTCCGCAAACCCAACAGGACCTCTCCATGCCGGCCATGGACGTGTGGCTGTGATAGCGGATATCCTCGCTAATCTCTTGGAAAAAGTTGGCTATAGGGTGGTGCGGGAATATTATATCAACGATACTGGAAACCAGGCCAAAATTTTGGCGCACTCAACGTACCTGCGCTATCAAGAAGCTTTGGGGCGTTCCATTCCTGAAATCCCTGAAGGCTATTACCCAGGGGAATACCTCAAAGACGTAGCAGTCGCCTTGGTTCAGCGGGACGGGGACCGGTGGCTTGATAAGCCTGAGTCAGCGTGGCTGGACCCTGTCCGCAGCTTTGCGGTGGATTACCTGATGGCTGAAATCAAGGAAGACCTCAAAAAAATTGGTATCTCCCAAGAGGTTTTTTCTTCCGAGCATGCCTTGCACGCCTCCGGAGCTCTTGAAGACGCTTGCGCTTTGCTAGAGAAAAAGGGTCTCGTTTATGAAGGCACCCTGGAAGCCCCCCAGGGAAAATTGGAAGAAGATTGGGAGCCAACGTCGTTGCTACTTTTTCGTTCGACCCTGTTTGGGGATGACCGAGACAGGCCGTTGAAAAAATCAGATGGGACGTGGACCTATTTTGCAGGAGATATCGCTTACCATTTGGATAAGGTAAAACGTGGCGCGCAGCATTTGGTGAACGTGTGGGGCGCTGACCATGGCAGCCATGTGAAGCGCATGACTTCCGCCGTTGAAGCCCTCACAGAAGGCCAGACAAAGCTGCAAGTCATGCTCTGCCAAACGGTGAATTTTTTTGATCAGGGGGTCCCTGTGAAAATGTCGAAGCGCGCCGGGACCTTCGTAACGCTACGGGATATTGAGGCCAAAATTGGGAAGGATGTGCTGCGGTTTATGATGGTCACGCGCCGTCCTGAGACCCATTTTGATTTTGACTTCGCGAAAGCCGTGGAACAATCGAAAGACAACCCTGTTTTTTATGTTCAGTATGCCCATGCACGGGCCTGCTCTGTGTTGCGGATGGCCCAGGAGCTTTTCCCCCAGATGGCTTTGGATCCTGAAGCCCTTGCCCAAGCTTCTTTAGCAGGCTTGGAAGATGAGGCCGAGCTTAACCTGATCAAGCGCTTAGCAGATTGGCCCAGACAGCTGGAAGCAGCCGCTCTGGCCCAGGAGCCCCATCGCTTAGCAGCCTACCTCTATGAGCTCGCCCAAGGTTTTCATACCCTATGGAGCAAAGGCAAACAAGAAACAATCCTCCGGTTTTTGATCCCAGAAGATGAAACCCTTTCCAGAGCTCGCATGGCCCTTGTTTCAGGGGTTCTGTTGGTGATACGGTCTGGGTTGCGGTTGTTTGGTGTTAAACCAGTTGAAGAGATGCGCGCATGACCCGGTTAACCCATCCTTATGGCGGGGGTCCATCTTCTGCCAAATACGAGATCTTACGCCCCTGGCGTTTTGCTTTTTTGGTTGCAATCGTTCTATCTGGGCTTGTTGGTGCTTTCTATTTTTTGCTGAAAAAACCAACAGCGTCCCAACACACCTTGCCCCTGATCAAGGCGGCCCAAGGCCCTATACGCATTGCCCCTCACCCTGATCAAAACCCCTCTGATACGCCGCACCACCAAGTGTACAAGCATATTGAGAAGGGAAAACTGGGGGAAGACTCCCAAGTTGTAGAACAGCTGTTGCCCCCTGTCGAGGCCCCTTTATTAACGGCTGAAGCCCCTGGGGAGCTGCCAGCACCTGCACCTTCTTTGGATAGTCTGCAAGAGGCTGTTCAAGCTGATCCCCCCCAAATGGAAGTGCCTTCTATGCCTGAGTCTGCAACGTCTCAGCCTTCCCTCCCTTTTATCCCAGAAAGATCCGTTGAACTGGCGGATAAACCCCAAGAAACGCAAAATGTTTCCATTGATAACCTTCTTTCACGGGGTGAGAAGGCTCCTGGAACAAAAATCTCGTTACAGATAGGTCCTTTTTCAAGCAAGGCCCAGGCTTTCCAGGTGTGGCAACGCATCCAGAGCTTTAAGCTTTCGGGCGCTTCTAAAGAAGCTGGCGTGATCAGCTCCCTCCCCCTTGGTTCACCTCGCCCAAGTAAATATATCATTTTTATCCGAGGGATCTCCTCTTTTCAAGACGCTCAGCGCCTCGTTGCCCAGCTCCACCAAAAAAAAGTTTCTGCCATTGTTCTCAAACCTTAAAGGGCCTCACACCACCCCTCCCCTCGCGATAATCTTAGGATGCAGCGGAACAGTTCTCACCGACCAAGAAAAAGCCTTTTTTGCAAAAGCAAATCCTTTGGGTTTTATCCTCTTTGCTTGGAATATCGAAAGCACGACTCAAGTGAAGGCATTGGTCCAGTCCCTCAAGGAAGTGGTCCAGCGGGAAGCCGTTCCCATTTTGATCGACGCAGAGGGAGGACGCGTGAACCGTTTGGAAAAGCTAGGCTATACTTGGCCAGAGGCTGCTTCTTTTGAAGCCTTGTCAGGCGCCGTAGCTGCCCAGCAAAACGGTTGCTTTGAGGTTCACCGAGATATCGCAAAAACCCTAAAAGCGTTGTCCATTTCTGTTGATTGCTCCCCCGTATTAGACCTGCGGGTCCCAGGAGCCCACGAGATCATCGGTTCCAGATCTTTTAGCGAATCACCTGACAGGGTT
>JBOFRK010000190.1:0-7963 GCA_051650945.1 Alphaproteobacteria bacterium | reverse complement strand
GGCATCGGGGAGTTCGTGCTCCCTGGTGTCGCGTCTTTGCCCCTGAAACGTTTGTTCCAGAGACGCGAAACAAGCCCAGCAGGTTTTGTGAAAAAAAGCAGGTGCCTCCAAGCTTTTCAAGCACTTACCAGCCAAACTTAACCCTCAACCTAACAAATTTTGTCTTTAAGATCAATCAATTTTATTTTGAATTAAAACGATTTTTTTCCTTTTCATCTGTTGGATGAGCCTGCTGGAAGCAGAAGGCGTTGATATTTTTTATGGACCATAATATTGACAAATAGAACAAAAAATATATATTAAGGAAATATTGTTAACCAAAATAGGTAATTAGCTTCATGAAACTCTCTCGTAAGTCTTTTTTGTATCTCTGTTCTTTTTTCAGCCTGTTGGGTGCGGCTTCGGCTATGCCAGGATCTAGATGAGGAAAACAAAGTTGAAACGTCAAATCCGGCACCTGCTGTCGCTCATTTTGACGCAAAAGACGCGCTTCCCGCGGAAATGTGGGTGAAAATCCTTGAATACCTTCCCACACAAGATAAGCTTCGCCTCATGCGGGTTAATCAATTTTTTCGTTCCTTTATGCCACAGTTCATCACAGATTTTATCACAAAGCCGCAAAATTCTGAAGGAGGAGGGTTTTTGACCCGAGAAGCTTACGCTTGGCTTGCCACTTTCCCTAGCCTTACCTCATTTAAATTGACTAAAAATTTTCTTACAAGGGATGAGACCCATTTAAGGTTTCCAGCTCTTCAAACTTTTTTGAGCAAAAGCAACCTTAAAAAATTAGATCTAAGCAGAAATGCTATTAGTAATTACCCCAATAGAAACGGCACAGGATATCCACTTGTAGAGCTGATGCAAAGCCTTCCTCAGATCATTGAAAAGATTGATCTAAATGGCAATTTTATTTGTATTCATGGTAACAGTGCACTGGAAGGCCTAGAATTTTTGGACTCCCTTGCTGAAAAACCAAATCTGAGGGTTTTAAATCTTTCCGAACTGGGTAATTTTGGGCTTGGTTTTAAGCCGAGGGACTTTGATTTATTAAAAAAGACTTCTATAGAGAAGCTTTATCTGGAAAGAACATACGTTACAGACGCGTCTGTTGAAGCTTTCATCACGCATGCACCTGAAATGTCATTGACGGATCTTTATGTGGCCAACACGGGTTGGCAAGTTACGGAAGAATTTAAGGCGGCCTATGCTGAACGTCCTAAAATCTTAAACAAGAACAATAAGCCGTTTAGGGTGCATTTTGAACCAGCTTCTTAAGCTAATCAAAGGGGCAGCCAAAGGCGCGCCCCTTTCCTACCCCAGCTTTCCCATCAGCGCAGCCACGTCTCCCATGCGGTTTGAAAAGCCCCATTCATTGTCATACCAGCTTAAAACCCTGCAAAAAACACCGTCAACAACTTGAGTTTGGGTGGTGTCAAAGATAGAGCTGGCCTGGTTATGGTTAAAATCCGTTGAAACAAGGGGCAATGCGTTGATGGCCAAAATGCCAGCAAGGCTTCCTGCGGCGGCTTCTTCAAGGTGCCCATTGATCTCCGAGGGTGTTGTGGGACGAGAAGCAACGAAAGTTAAATCCACCAAAGACACATTGGGAACCGGCACGCGAATGGCTGTGCCATCTAACTTCCCCTGCAGTTCTGGAATCACCAGACCCACGGCCTTTGCTGCCCCTGTGGTGGAGGGGATCATGGAAAGCGCAGCAGCCCGTGCCCGGCGCGGATCAGGGTGGTGCATATCAACCAAGCTCTGGTCTCCTGTATAGGCATGGATCGTCGTCATATAACCGTGCACCAGCCCCACGGTTTTTTGCAAGACCGACGCAACGGGCGCCAAGCAATTGGTGGTGCACGATGCATTGGAAACGAGGCGATCGGTTGGCTTGAGCGTGAGATGGTTCACCCCAAACACAACGGTTTTGTCCACATTTTCTGCTGGGGCGGAAATGAGCACTTTTTTGGCCCCTGCCCGCAGATGTGCTTCTGCCTTTTCCCGACTGGTGAAGCGGCCTGAGCATTCTAAAACGACATCAACCTGCATCTCTCCCCAGGGAAGTTTTTCTGGGTTTGGCTCTGACACAATCTTGATCTTCTGGGATGGCGTTTGGAGATAGCTTTCTGAGCCTTCTTTGTGAAGGTTGACGGTCAATGGCAAGCTCCCGTGAACAGAATCATACTGAAAAAGGTGCAAGCTGCTCTCAGGAGACCCCAAATCATTAAGAGCAACCACTTCAATTTCCGGGCGTTGTTTTTCCAAAAGCGCTCGTAAGACCAACCGGCCGATGCGCCCAAATCCGTTGATGGCAACGCGAACTGACATCCGTTTTTTCTCCGTTTTTTTCTTAAAGCCTTGTGGGACTATAACGAAACGCAGATCAATTGGCCAGCCCGCCTTACCAAGTTTTCTTAAAGCTTTATTTTTCTTCCTATAGATCCAGGTAATTTTTAAGAGAAGCCAGCAGGTTGGGAGCCAGCTTTGCCGCTTCCAAAGCATCGTGAAACTTTTGGAGAAAGCCAAAAGCTTCTGGGGTTGGCTTGTCTCTGTAATCACGACTATAAGTAAGAATTTTGCTTACATCTATCTTTTTCGCTTGGATACCTTGGAAACAATGCCCTAAAAACGTTTCAAGATCTTTGTGCCAAACAGAAGCTGTTTCCTTTGTATAATACGTTCCACTGGGCACGATGTCGCTTATGTTGTATCCAAAAATGGCTTTCAACTTGTCAGGAGATACCCAACCTGTATATCTGTGTTTTTCCGCCAGCCAATTTAAAGCAGAAAGGTATACAAAATTGCTTTTAAACATTTGTTCCCCAACATCCTCTAAAGAAACAGTCTTATCCTCAATCATCTTACCAGCGATTAACAAAGCTATTTCCCGTTTTTCAGCATTATCAGGATCCCGGCTTAAAAAATTTTTGTGGCTATCAAAAAAAAGAGAAAATAATAAAGAATTGTAAAAAATTTTAGGAACGTCATGTTTTTTAAGAGCTTCTAAAACTTTTAAGAGCTTCTAAAACTCGTTTCATTGTATCAATATTTGTTTTTTCTAAATTATAGACAAAATCACTTATCTTTTTTGTGCTTAATGTTAATGTTTGCTTTTCTGAAGCATTTAAAAGGCGCACTAACAAATCCCATTTTTTCTTCTCAAATAGATCTTCTAAAGGGATGATGACGCTGGAAGATCCAGTAAGGCTATTCTTCTTATCCATTGCCGTATTAAAGGCCTTTATTGTAGCGTTTTCCTCTTGACCTTCTGTTGCATACAAAACGTCTGCATTTAAAAGCCCAAGGACCAAAATCCATAAGCGAAATTTAGATGGATGAAATTTTGACATGTATTTTTCCTCATAAATACCTTTAATTACAAAGAATTATCAGAATATCTTCAATTTGTTAATATTTTTTAAACGATTTTTCAACGGAAAGAGATTCAACTCTTTAGCGAAATCATTTTGTTGTAAAAGCTTTGTAATTTTTGATGAAAAAAAACTCCCTAGACAAATGGCGCTTTTTTTTCTAAGGTTCTGTTCTAGAAGGTGTTTATGGCCTCTCGCCCGGATAGCTCAGTTGGTAGAGCAATGGACTGAAAATCCATGTGTCACTGGTTCAATTCCAGTTCCGGGCACCACAATTTTTTCACGATTTCAGCTTTTGCTTTCTTGTGTTACCTGTTTCTGATCCTTTTATCACTGATTGTAAATCAATCTTACCTGCACCCAGGGCCAGTTGATGAGAGCCGTATGTCAGCTTTCCAAATACCTCAACTTCAACCTTAGCATCATCTCCTTCTCTGATGCTTGAATGGATGTAGTTGAGAGCCCCGCCGTTGACGAGTCGGGCGTCTAATTTTTCTATATAGGCTTTATCCAGAACAAGGGAACTGGCTTCTCCTACAACACTTGCATCAAGTGTTGCGATACTGGAATTAACTAGTTTGCAGGGTTGATTAGCAAGGAGATGGAACGTCCCTTTAAAATGGTTTTCAAATTGGGCAACTATGGGAAAAGTAGTTGCAGCCAATTCAAATTCATCAACAGAGCTTGGTAAGTGAACACGAAAAATAGCATTGGAGGCCTCTTTTTTTTCGATCTCCACCCGATCAGACGCTGTAAGTTTTGATTGTTCAACCGACAAAGCTCGAGCTTGTTGAGAGGATGGACCAAACGAAGCGCTTCTGTAAAGTATAGCTGCTTTTTGTGAACTATTTTTCAAGTGGATGCCACTTGCGTCTATGTTTAAACGGCTTTGTTGGGTAGCTGGTTTGTAGTAAATCACATTGATTAAGTTAGCCAATTCATCAGAAATGCCTTCATATTCCAGCAGTAGCTCTTTTGAAGCCGAAGATTTTATGTAAATTTTCCCAAAAAGCCCTTGGATTTTAATTTTTTTGGGCTTAAGTGGGCAGCTCTTTTTTCTTGAAAATTTTTCGAGGGAAGATTCACTGCTGATAAGAGGTTGGATTATGGGGCCTGCCCTACAAGATGAAACGAAACAAACGAATAGAAAAAAAAAAAATCTCAAATAGCTTTTGTTCATATTCCACAACTTTCTGGAAAAAATAAATCATTAATTCAATGCATTGTGCCACAAAAATTAACAATTTTTGATTAAATTTTCAAACAATCCAGTTGAAAATTTAAATAAAATGAAAAAAATGATTTTTTAAAAAAAAGTTCACACCTGTTTTAAAAATATGCTATAAGGTATCCCATGTGTTCCCCGGTAGCTCAGTCGGTAGAGCAAGTGGCTGTTAACCACTGGGTCGGCGGTTCGAGTCCGTCCCGGGGAGCCAAGTAAGCGTTGGGTTCATAAAAAAAGTAGCTGGAAGGCTTTTTTCTCATTCGTTTCCAGGTTCAAAATATCAAACTTTTTTCTGCTTTTCAAAGGCTCTGGCCTTTCCTTTGGCCGATTTCGGATGTGCCTATCCGTTTACGGGTTGTGGCCAGTTTTTTATGTTTGATTCTTGCAAAGCTTTTTCTCACTTTTGTTCCTTTTATTTATAAAATGGTTGTAGACGCGCTCCAAGGCGAGTCTCAGCAACCCCTTATTTTTGGGGTGCTGGGGCTTATTTTATCTTATGGTGCGCTTCGTATGGCAGCCTCGTTTTTTTCGGAAGTGCGAGACGCCCTTTTTGCTCGGGTTGAACAACAAGCCATTCGTCACGTTGCGTTATCCATTTTTGAACACCTTCATGGATTAAGCTTGTCTTTCCATTTAAACCGCAAAACTGGGAATTTAAATCGAGGAATTGAACGGGGCATCAAGAGCATTGAAGCGTTTTTCCGTTTTCTCGTGTTTAACATCTTCCCCACCTTCCTAGAAATTTTCTTGGCCTGTTTTGTGCTTTTTGCGTTTTATCCATTCATTTTTGGGGTTTTGACCCTGCTTACTCTAATTGTCTACACCTCTTTCACCTTGGTTATTTCAGAGTGGCGAACCCCTTTAGTCAAGGAAAGCAATCGCCTTGATGGCGAACTCGGGGGAAAATCCTTGGATAGCTTATTGAATTACGCAACGGTTAAATATTTTGGAAACGAAGCCTATGAGGCTGAATCTTTCCATAATTCTTTGAAACAATATGAAAATTCTGCTGTCAACGTACGACTGAGCTTAGCGTTATTAAATTTTGGCCAAGCTGCTATTATCACTTTGGGCTTGACCCTCGTGATGTTTTATGGATCCAAAGCCGTTATAGCACAAACAATCTCTTTAGGAGATTTTGTTTTGGTTAACGCCTATTTATTGCAAATTTACATTCCTCTTAACGTGTTGGGGTTTGCCTATAGAGAGCTGAAACTTGCCCTGCTTAATATGGAAGAGATGTTTCTATTGCTAGATTTGAGAGAGAAAATTGAAGATGCGCCTGATGCATTGGATGCGCCTGATGGCAAAGGAGAGATCATATTTGATAAAGTTTCTTTCTCTTATTCTTCCAAACGCCATATCCTTCAAGAGGTTTCTTTCGTTTTATCTCCCGGAAAAACCCTTGCGATTGTGGGCCCAAGCGGGTCAGGTAAATCCACCATCCTCCATTTGCTTTTTCGATTTTTTGACCCCATCTCTGGTGAAGTTCGTTTGGATGGGACGGATATCCGCACCCTAACCCAAGCAAGCGTAAGGCGAAGACTTGCCATTGTCCCCCAAGATACGATTCTTTTTAATGACACGCTTTTTTATAACATCGCTTACGGTAATTTAGGGGCCTCTCCTGAAGCGGTAGTTGATGCTGCGCGACAAGCCCATATCCATGATTTTATTATGGAGCTTCCGGAGCAATACCAAACCATTGTGGGCGAACGAGGGCTCAAGCTTTCAGGGGGAGAAAAGCAGCGGGTTGCCATTGCGAGGGCGGTCCTTAAACAAGCCAGTATTTTTATTTTTGATGAAGCCACGTCGTCCCTCGATACAAAGACAGAAAAAATGATTCAAGAAAACTTGCGTGAAATTGCGACAAAGTATACAACGTTAGTGATAGCACACCGCTTATCAACCGTTGTTGATGCCGATGAGATCCTTGTCTTAAACCGGGGTTGTGTTTCGGAAAGAGGCACCCATCAACAGCTTCTATCCCAAAGAAGCGTTTATGCTGCGTTATGGGAAAAGCAACAACGCCAAACAGAGGGGGTAAAGTCATGAAAGCCCAATCAGAAAAAATAACCCTAAAAAGCTTTATATGCTTATTTTTTTGTTTTTGGTTTTTTTCAGTTGGGTGCGCGCAGATAGCCTTTTCTGACTCTGGGCCTCCCCGCATTGTCGTAACCCTAAAACCCCTTCACAGCTGGGTTGCATTTTTGATGCAAGGGCGGGGTTATCCCTTATTATTGCTGCAAAGAAAAGGGTCTCCCCATACGGCTTCCCTTAATCCTAAAGATGTATTTTTTCTTAAAAAAGCAGATTGTGTGGTATGGTTTGGCCCTTCAGTTGAAGCCGGGGTTGCGAAGAGCATTCAATCACTTGCCCCTGAAAAGGTCATCACCCTGCAGAATGAACCCTCTTTTGGCTGGCTTAGAATCCGAGAGTATCTAAACCCTATTTCAGCCAAGCACGCACACCATCACGCCATTGGCCCAGATGGACATATCTGGCTAGACCCTATTCGGGTTCAAAAAATTGTTCAATTTTTAGCCGCCAAGCTGATCGAACTAGACCCCAAATTTTCTAAAACCTACCAAGCTAATTTAAAAACATTAGAGCAGCGCCTTGCCAACCTGCATGAAGAATTGACACATCAGCTTGAGCCTTTTAAAGAACAGCCGTTTATCGTGTTTCACGATGCTTACCAATATTTCGAAGGCCGTTACCAGCTTAAAACCTTAGATGCCATGCTTGCTTCTCCAGAATCTCCTCTAAAACCCAGAGAATTTGGTCATGTGCTTGAACTGTTGTCGAAAAATCCAAATTTATGTGTTTTTCTAGAACCCCAATTTGAGGCAAGCCGTTTGCAGATTTTCTTGAAATCTCATAAAATTCATACAGGTCGATTAGACCCTTTGGGAAATCAAATTGGGGCTGGGCCTTTCTTTTATGAGGAGCTCATGCGCCGACTGGCGAAGGATTTTAGAAAATGTCTGGTAAAAATAGAAAAGAAAAGTCGGCTGCCTTAGCCTATCAAAATCTGCATTTTGTGGCGTGTGAAAATATTCCGGAGGCGCAAGACGTATTTTGCCAATTTATCAAATCATATGGTCAAACTGACCCCGAAGTTGCAGATGCTTTTGTTGTGCTGGGAGGAGATGGGTTTATGCTCCACACCCTCCATCAGTTTTTAAATTATGAAAAACCTTTTTATGGCATCAACTATGGCAGCGTTGGTTTTTTAATGAACAGTCCCTGCCTTGTGGGTGAGCTGTTAGAGCGCTTAGGTCGAGGACACCGAACCCATGTTAATTTGCTGAAAATGCAGGCAACGACGCTTTCTGGTACAAAGCACGAAGCTTGGGCATTT
>JBOFRK010000189.1:0-1293 GCA_051650945.1 Alphaproteobacteria bacterium | reverse complement strand
TTATGCTTTTAATCGCCATCGCTCTGCGCCTACCTCAACTGGATACCCGAACACTTTCGGCCTCACCTCGACCCTAATCCCTTTCTTCAGGGTCGACTATTTAGAGCCTCATTTTAGGTTCCTCAGCGTGTCCTTCTTGTGTTCTGGCCAGATTCATGGCAGAAAGAGGGAGAAGAAAATCCAAGTCTTGTACAAAAAATGAAGGGCCACTTTTACAGATGGAAAAAGATTATCGCGCTAGCATTTTTTTACCCCAGACGCCCTTTCCTATGAAGGCTGGCCTTCCTCAAAAAGAGCCCCAATTGCTGGCATTTTGGGAAGCGTTTCAGCTTTCTCAGAAACAACGCAACGCCCGAGGTGGCGCGCCTAAATTTGTGCTCCATGATGGCCCCCCTTACGCCAATGGCCACCTCCACATGGGCCACGCTGTAAACAAGATCTTGAAAGACGTTACCAACCGAAGCCAATTTATGCTGGGCAAAGATGTTGTGTTTGTGCCGGGGTGGGACTGTCACGGGCTGCCCATTGAATGGAAGGTGGAAGAGGCCTACCGGGAAAAAGGCAAGAAAAAAGAAGCTGTAGACCCCCTTGAATTTCGCCAAGCTTGTCGCGTTTTCGCCCAGACGTGGCTGGAGATTCAGCGGAGGGAGTTTCAGCGCTTAGGCCTTATGGGGGATTGGGAAAATCCTTACAGCACCATGGATGCTAAAGCGGAGGCTTCCATCGTTGCGCAGTTTCTTGCGCTCGTTGAAAAGGGCTATGTCTACCGGGGTGTTAAACCTGTTTTATGGTCCGTCGTTGAAGGAACCGCCCTTGCGGAAGCAGAGGTGGAGTATCAGGAGGTCACCTCCCCCTCCCTTTACGTGCGCTTTCCTTTTAAGAAATTACCGGAAGCCATGGAGGCTGCGCTGGGAGACCTGCAAGGTTCTGCCGTCATCTGGACGACAACGCCCTGGACTTTGCCAGGAAATAGAGCCATTGCCTACCACCCCAGCCTTAACTACGTCTTGCTCCACGTCAAAGCCGTAACTCAAGAAGCAAAGCTTGAAGTGGGGGACGTGCTGCTTTTAGCAGAAGACCTGGTGCCGTCTTTTCAGGAAGCCGTTGGCTTGCAAGAGGCTGCGGTTTTGAGCACCTGCACGGGCGCCTCTTTGGAAGGAGCCGTGTGTCATCATCCGCTGGCTGATGCTGGTTATGGATGTGAGGTACCCCTTCTGCCGGGTGACCACGTCACCGCAAATACGGGGACGGGGCTCGTGCACACGGCCCCGGGGCATGGGTTAGAAGATTTTG
>JBOFRK010000188.1:0-2057 GCA_051650945.1 Alphaproteobacteria bacterium | reverse complement strand
AGCTGAAGGATAATACCATCAACTTCTGGCGCCGTGTTGAGGCCCATCAACGCAGCCTGCAGAGCGCTTAAAGAGGCGTTTTCAGGGAAAACTTCTTCCCGAAAGCGAATGCCTAGCTTCTCAGCAGCTTCTCGCTTTCGCTTTAGGTAAACCAGACTGGGGGGATGCTCCCCTACGCGAAGTGCGGTAAGGCAAGACGAACGGCCAGAAATCTCTTTAAATCGCGCCACAGACCTTAAGAGATTCTCAGAAAGTGTTTCTGCTACCTTGAGCCCATCCAATACCTGCACCATCAGATATTCCCATTTTTTGTTTTCATCACAGCATGCGCAACAAGATGCGAGTCAACATTTCTTGAAAAAAATAGAGCCCCAAAAGCAGCAACATGGGGGAAAGATCCATCCCTCCCACGAAGGGAATGAGTTGGCGAATCCGAGACAACAGGGGGTCTGTCAAGCGAAAAAGAAATTCGAGAAAGCTTCGCATAAACTGGTTGTGCACATTGATGATTTTAAAAATAATCAACCAGTTCAGAATTACTGTCATCACGACAACCCACGTATATAAGCCAATCAAAATGCGCGCCACATTCAAAACTGGAATCAGAATAATATCCATAAGAACCTCTGCATAAATCCTAAAAGTCAGCATACAAGCAGACGATCCTTGGCGCAAGGGTATTTTTGTTCGTGTACAAGCTCATATGAAATGAAGTTGGCGCTATAAAGCTTGAAATTTGATGTACTGGAAGCCTAGGTGTTCAGTCCCAGATTGTGATGGTATGGATTAATAGTAAAACGTTCTGGCTCAGATTGCCAATTTACGACAACACCTATTTATGTACGTTAAAAAAAATTAAGGCTTTTTCTGCGGCTTGTTTCTCTGCTTCCCGCTTTGAAGTTCCCACGCCTTGAAAAGTTTGAAGACCCTCCACCTGGACTGAGACTGTAAATTTTGGGTCATGGTCAGGCCCAGAAGTTTTCACAGTCTTATAAAGAGGGAGACCTTTATGCTGGGACTGGGACCACTCTTGCAAAGCAGATTTTGGGTCTACGAGAGAGATGGTTTTGTCACTTAAAAGCCTTTTCCAAGCATGGAGGATAAATTTTTGGGCAGACCTCACCCCTCCATCCAAAAAAATCGCACCAATAAGCGCTTCACACGCATCAGATAAAATGGTGTGATGTTTTTGGCGAACATCTTGATCAAATAAAAGAAATTTTCCAAGCTCAATCTGTTCAGCAACCTGTTGAAGTGCCTTTCTTCCAACAAAATTGCTGTGACGTTTAGAGAGCGTTCCTTCTGAATCTTCAGGATAGGATCGATAAAGCCAGTTCGCGATCACAAGGCCCAAAACCCGATCTCCTAAAAACTCAAAACGCTCAAAACCATGGGCCACACACTTTTTTTTCGAAAAACTCGGGTGGGTCAACATCTGTTGCAGCAGCATTTTGTTTTTAAATGTATAAGCTATTTTGGTCTCAAGCTGATCAAGCGGGGCATCCATCATAAAACAAATTCCAGTTGATTAATGCTGAAAAATATCATCTTCCCAACCTGCGCAATCAAGAATGGCCCTGTGGGGTAGAAATTGAAAACAAGCCTTGGCAAGCTGTAATCGCTTTTCACGTTGTAATAAAATGTCCAATTTTTTACGCAAAGCATGGAGATGAAGCACATCTGTTGCGGCATAGCGTTTTTGCTCTTCCGTTAATTTTTCAGCCCCCCAGTCTGACGTCTGCTCTGATTTTGAAAGATCAACACTTAAAAGATCTCTGCATAAATCCTTTAAACCATGACGATCTGTATAAGTTCTGGCTAAGCGAGAGGCAATTTTAGTACAATAAATAGGCTGACACAAAATATTCAAATCGTTGTACAAAAGGGCCACATCAAAGCGTGCAAAATGAAAAATTTTTTCAACAGCAGGATCCTCTAAAAGCTTTTTCAACCGCGGAGACCCTGAAAGATTTTGCTCAGAAAACTGCACAAGGTGACATATGCCATCCCCAAAGGAAAGCTGAACAAGGCAAAGGCGATCGCGCCGCCTGCGAAGG
>JBOFRK010000187.1:0-1824 GCA_051650945.1 Alphaproteobacteria bacterium | reverse complement strand
GAGCGGCTGGACGAGCTGGAAGACCCTTTTAAACTGTACCGTTGCCACACCATCATGAATTGCACCCAAACGTGTCCTAAAGGGTTGAACCCTGCCAAAGCTATTGGTGCTATTAAAGAAAAATTGGTGGAGCGAGCGGAAAAATAAAGCTAAGGATAGCTCCTTACTTTCCTAACCCTTCGTTAACCATTTTGCAAACAGTTTAAGGTAGACTGGACCAGTCAACTTTATCCGGATAAAAAAAGGGCTGCAGGGGATGCAACACACAGCGCAAGAAAAATCTTTTTTAGGGCTCAACCCAACAGGTTTCCATAAAGTTCTTTATAGCGACTGGGGAGATCCGAAGAACCGCGATGTGGTTGTCTGCGTCCATGGACTTACCCGCAATCGCCATGATTTTGATTTTTTAGCTCAGCATCTGGCTGAAGATTACCGTGTCATTTGCCCAGATGTTGTTGGCAGAGGAGATAGCGACTATCTAGGAGATGCGTTTTTATACTCTTACCCCCAATACCTCGCAGACATGACCGCTTTGCTTGCCAGAATTAATGTGGATCGAGTTTCATGGGTTGGCACCTCCATGGGAGGTCTGATGGGGATTATGTTAGCTAGCTTCCCCCAAACCCCCATTAAAAAATTGATTTTAAATGATATTGGATCTGTGGTGTCCGCTGAAGGCTTAAAACGCATCGCGACCTATGCAGAAGTTCAAACAACCTTCAAAACAGAGGCAGAGGCTCGCGCTTATCTCCTGGAAAATCACCTTAAATTTATGGGCGAAATCGGAGCAGAGCCCCTAGAAAATTTACTTAAGCACAGTGTAAAATTCAACGAAACAAAAAAAGTGTGGGAATTTGCTTATGATCCAGCAGCAGGCCACACGTTTTCTAAAAATGAAGAATATATAGATGTTGATTTTTCTGCTTATTGGAACAATATCAAGTGTCCGACATTTCTTTTGCGTGGAGCACTATCTGACATTATCTCCGCTGCAACGGCCCAGAAGATGGCCCAAAAGAAAGATGTCAGCCTCGTGGAGCTTCCAGGGATTGGTCACCCCCCTTCCCTTGCAACCCCGGAACAGGTTGGGATCATTCAAGATTGGCTTAAGAAATAAGACCTCTTTCGAAACTTCCCAGCTTGTATGTTTATGGAGTACGCCTCAGGATGAATGACAAATTTCCTCCTTTGTCATCCTCGTGGAGGCGAGGATCCAGTCTTCAGCCCCTTTGCAGGCCAGTCTTCCCTAAGCTGCATTTTCCTTCAATCCATGCCATTTTTTTTAAGCTTTTGATGGGTTTTCCTGGATTCCCTCCTCCGCGGGAATGACACATTGCTCCGGATTTTTCTCCACGGAAATCAAGGCTACAAGCCTCTACAACGGCCTTGTCTGGGCCTCCAGCTGGCGCAATTTTTGGTTCAAAATAACAAGCGACCCTAAATCAATCACCGTATTAGCCATCATTTGCTTCAAGAAAATTTGGTAACGTTGATGGGGTTCATGGTAGGCTTGCTCCCAAGCGTCAATAGCTTTTTCTACCGCAAGGCCCTTACGGCTTGCGAAAGCCAAAATGTTTGAAACAAAAGAACGGTGCGCTGCTTGAACCTCTTCTCGAATGCTGCGGAATGCTGTCCGCAGCCAATATGTTTCTGCAGGGAAAGCATAAGCGGTTTCCCAAAGCCAGCGTAGCCCTAAAGACTCCCCAACCGTGTGATAGACCCAAGCTGCATCTTGCACAGGCAATTTGAGCTTGGAAGCTACCTGTACGATATCTCCAGAAAGGGAAAGCAGGTGCAACAAGACAAGCTGTTGAGCAAACGCCT
>JBOFRK010000186.1:0-2201 GCA_051650945.1 Alphaproteobacteria bacterium | reverse complement strand
TCGAAAATGCCTTCTTGCGTCTTAAACGATGGAGAGGAATAGCCACACGATACGCTAAAAATACTTCCTCCTTCCTTGCGGCAACCCACATTCGTTGCCTTGCACTTTGGCTTAATGTCTCTTGACGACACTATCTAGATCAATTAAAAATGGGACTTGGTATCACTATTCATCGCCGTTAAAAATTCTGCTAGAGTAGTTCTTTGTTCAAGACGAACGGCTAGACGAGGAGGAACGCGCGATGTCCCAGGAATTATCAACCTTATTTACCACGGGGAAAGCGGTGGGGGAGAATCTCGCCTCAGCGCCTTCCCACGCCTCTCCTTACCGGGTTTTGGCCCGGGCCTATCGCCCTCAACAATTCTCAGACGTCATCGGCCAGGAAACCACCGTTTTGCTCCTTAAAAATGGGTTGCAACAACAAAAACTGGGCCATGGGTTTATCTTCACAGGGATTCGAGGCGTTGGAAAAACCACCCTCGCTCGGCTGGTAGCAAAGGCCCTCAATTGCACTGCAGACAAAACCTCAAGCGTGGAGCCGTGCGGGGCTTGTGAGTCTTGTCAAGCCCTTTCCCAGGGGCGCCATTTTGATATCATCGAGATGGATGCCGCCAGCCACACAGGGGTTGAGGACATGCGAGAGGTGATTGAGGCTTCCCGCTATCGGGCCCTGGCGGGACGCTATAAAATCTTCATCATTGACGAAGTTCACATGCTTTCGAAAAGTGCGTTTAACGCGTTGCTGAAAACCCTGGAGGAGCCCCCCGCCCACGTAAAATTCCTTTTTGCAACCACAGAGATTCAACGGGTTCCAGCAACCATCCTTTCTCGGTGTTTGCGGTTTGACCTCCGTCGCATTCAGCCCACCGCTTTGCAAGCCTATTTGGAGCAGGTTTGTGAAAAAGAACGGGTTACGGTTGACGCTGAAGCGCTACGGGCCCTTGCCCACGCCGCAGATGGCTCCGTGAGAGATGCGCTTTCCCTCTTGGATCAGGCCATTTTAATGGCACAAGGCGATGAAGCTGCTGCATCCCCTATCTCCCATGTCAGCTTTCAAGCAGTTCAAACCATGCTGGGGTTGGTGGACCGAAAGCCTTTCCTTGAGTTGTTCAACCACCTGCTGCAAGGGCAGATCGAAGAAACCCTTCGCTTGACTCGGGAGCTCTATCAAAGCGGTGCAGACCCTTTGCTTTTATTAGAAGATTTGCTTGATTTATCCCATCAGCTATCCCTCCACAAAGCAGCCCCCTCCCTTCAACTGGCCACCGTTTCCTCAGAAGAAACCCTGGATGCCCTGAAAAAAATGGCTGCTGGAGAACTCAGCCTGGCCCACCTGGGGAGGATCTGGCAAATGCTTTTGAAAGGCAGGGGGGAGGTGAAGGACGCAAGCTTCCCTCTACAGGCCCTTGAGATGGTGCTGCTGCGCATCGCCCACATGGCCCATTTCCCAACCCCGGAAGCGCTGGCCCAGTCCCTTGCAGGCAAGGCGCCGCGCCAGCCAGAGGTCCGACCACCAAAGGCTCTATCTCCCTCAGTACCAACTACCGCTACCACCCTCACCTCTTTTGAAGATCTGGTTGCTCTGGCAGCCCACAAACGGGAAGGGTTGCTGTGCACACATCTGAAAGAATTCGTGCACCTCATCGGCTGGTCTTGGGGAGAGCTTCACCTGAACCTTAAACCATCCTCCCCCTCAGATTTGCTGCCCCAGTTGAAACAATTCTTGAAACAAGAAACAGGCATTGCTTGGAACATCCTCACAACCCCTGTTGAAACGTGCCCCCCTACCCTTGCGGAACAAGCTAACCAGCACAAAACAGATCTCGTGAACCAAGCCTTAGCAACGCCGCTGCTTCAAAAAGCCAAGCAAGCTTTTCCAGAGATGACGCTGGAGCAAACAGAGTTGGTGTAGCTTGCGTCTGATAAAAAATATTCCCGCTTTTTCTTGTCATTTCCGCCCCATTGTGTCATTCCCGCGGAGGTGTTGTATTTCTGACGATTGCTGTACAACAATTCTACTGGAGCCGAGTATTGCAGGCATCGTAATCTGGTTCTATTATGGTGTTTAGTCCCAGATTGTGATGGTATGGATTATGAGCCATTACTATGGAAGGAGTCATTATGGGACAATTATTACACGGATGCGCCAAAACGACAGAGGCAGTTCGTCGAGCTATCCAAAATAGTCAAGAGAGCTTAAA
>JBOFRK010000185.1:0-2522 GCA_051650945.1 Alphaproteobacteria bacterium | reverse complement strand
CTGGTCCCAAGCAAAGCCCAAAGCCTCGCCGCCATCGGCAAAACAGGCAAAACATTAACCGGCCCGATTAAGATTTCTCGGGTTGAGAAAGAGCTCCACCCACGGGTTCGCCCCATCAACAACCAAAAACCGAAGAACTACGAATATGCTGGGAAAGTGTATCCTCTAGAAAAATTGCCTGAAGAGTTGCGCCAAAAATATCCCCATAGCGTGCCCTTCACCGGGACTGGACATCCTGATTTTTCACGATATGCTGTGAAAAAAGTGGAGATTAAAATGACAGGGGTGAGGCATACTGATGATTCAATGGCAAACAAAATCGCTGGGTTTAAAGAGACGCCAAAAGATTATACATGGCATCATCACCATGATGGGGAAACAATGATGTTGGTTCCCAAAAAACTACACCGGGCCGTTAATCATACAGGTGGTGTTGCAGTCGTAAAAGGAAAACAAGGTAAGCAATGATGTTTGAAAAGCCAAACCCTCACTTAGAAGATTTTATTCTTAAAACTTTTGAACAGTATTTAGGTTTTTATTTTCCGAAAGAATACAGAGAATTTTTAAAAAAATATAATGGCGGAAAGCCAAAACAAAGGATGATATTTGATTTTAAAGATAAGGATCCTTACGGGGGGTCAGTGCTCTCTATTTTGTTTGGATTTGTTCCAGACGAATATGAAAATATTTTATTATCTCTCAAAATGTATCAAGATAGAATTCCGTGGAATACTTTTCCCATTGCGGATGATACTTTCGGCAATCTCATCCTCCTTTCCGTGAAAGGTCCAGATCGTGGAAAAATATACTTTTGGGACCACGAGATGGAAGCTGATACAGACAATGGTGAAACGCCGGATTATTCAAATTTAACCCTTGTTGCAGATTCTTTCGATGAATTCATTCAAAACCTGAAATCCGAAGATGATCTCGACACTTGAAGCGCCTCCTCTCTTACTGTCTGATTCTTCTCCATACCCTGGCGTTCGCCAGGGTTTTGGTGCCTGTTGAAGAAATTGCTGCCACGAAAACTGGCGTTCAAGCACTTGCGACGGTGACAATCGTGGGCACCCTGAAGCGCCAGGGAGGGGTTAACCGGGCGGCGGAAGGTTCCCTCACTTTCTTTGTGCCAGAAGGAACCCTCGACCAAGTCTCCGTCCGCAACCAAGCTGGCGAAGACATTAACCTTGTGGTTCAAAAGCTCTCCCAGCGCAGGGAAAGTGTTGTGTTAGCCAATGGGAAGGACAGGAGCGTAGGCGCACCCATGGAGGATTTTGCCGGTCGAGACCTCAACATCTTCACAGAGCAAGCATTCCAATTTCTGGGTGTTGAGGGAAAAACGGGCCGCGACCTCAATCTAGATTTAGGTGGGAAAGCTCTCATCGCCTCGGTAACGGAAGAAAAGCACCGTTCCGTGAGCTGGGATGATGGCTGGCAGGAACAGCATCAAATCACCCACACGCGCACAACCCTTAAGGCCGGAAGGGAGCTCAACGCAACTTTTCGAGAGGATGCGGTCATCGCAGGGTTAAAAGCCGAAGCTGGGGAGATGATCAAAATTAATGCCCAAAAAGACGTGCTGTCCCTTGGTGTTGAAAACCTCGACCACACTTCCCATCTGGTAAAATCTGGCGGTGGGTTGTTTGGGAGCAGAAGCCGCGAGGAAGTGAGCCGCACGCGCCTGGAGAGCCTTCCGGACGCGTTCAAAGCCCCCTTAAGCCTCATGAACAGCGAAGGCAACCTTCTCAATCAAGGCACCCAATATCAAGGGAAAGCGGTGCTTCAAGCCAAGGGAAAAGCTAGCCTCCAGTCATCAGAAACCTTGGTAGAAGAGACGAAAGTTTGCCAAAGTTCCAGCTTGGTTTGGCAAAAAACCCGCTCCCAAGGAACCATCCACAAAACCTACAGGCCCGTGGCGGCGACGGAGGGCCTCACGGTGCGTGCCAACACCCTGGCCCTAGAGTTTCCTAAGGGCCAGGAAATCCCCGAAAATCTGACGATCGAAGAGCTCCCAACCCCTTTGCTGGAAGGCCCCTCAAAGCAGCCAACCGAGCCTCTGCACCTTGAGGTGAAACACCCCCAAGAGGTCCACGAACACTGGGAGCAAAGCCAGCAAGGCCTCACAGCAGGCGCCGCAGCCGTGCTTGGCTTGGCGGTGACGCTTGCTACGGGAACGCCGTTGGGGAATTTTGCAGGCGGCCTCACGGGTGCAACCCAAGGTTTTGCCTATGCCGCCACGAAAGCGGGAATGCAGGCCGTTGCTTCCGCAACGGTCGTGGGCACGGTGAATCATCAAGGCAATGCTGGCAGAGCGGTTGAAGATCTGGGCAAGCCCGATAGTTTACGCTCTATCGCGGCCTCCATGGTGACGGCGGGGCTTGTGGAGAATGTGACGCAGACTTTGAAGCTTCCAGATGCTCCAAAAACCTTCGGGGAGCATTTTCAAAAAGCGGCGATCAAAGCCGCAGTTTCCGTGCCGGTCAACATGACCCTGGGTGGCGTGGATCCTGACAAAGCCTTTG
>JBOFRK010000184.1:0-3017 GCA_051650945.1 Alphaproteobacteria bacterium | reverse complement strand
GGACTTCAAAGCCTCGGGTTTGGCCATGTCCTCCACCGCTTTGAAGACGTTGCCTTGATGGTTCACCGTTCCCACAACCGTTGAGGCAGCAACGGCCTGAACCCCAGCCTTGGCGGCAGCAATTTCCTCAACAGGCACCAAAACCCTGGCGTTCGCCAGGGTGTGGAGGAGGAAAAGGGTGAAGAATCTGAAAACCATCAAATTATTTATGAGATTATGCTCGATCTTTTTTTATGATGCATAATATTTTTTTAATAATTTTTTCTATGCTTTCAAGATTATGCGGCAGCCCCATGTGAACAGTTTCTAACCATGTCAAATAATCTAACAACCTTTGTTCCGGATTTTTTTCTTTCGCGAGAATTTTGCACAGATCACCAGCGTAATCGTCATATTCATTTTTCGCTTCAGGGATGTTTTTTATCCCAATAGGGTCCCAGTCTTCTAGAAGTAGTTGTGCTATTTGTTTTTCAATATGTGCATCGTGGTAATTTGAATAATTCATAATTTTCCCTTAACAACTGTCACTATTTTTCTGCTACTTGCATTGATAATTACTCTTATCTTGTTTACAGAATCATAATAGCCAACCGTTCCTGCCCTTGTCTGAAAAAGGGATCCATTTTTAATCGTATTCTCGACAATGGAGGGCAAAATGCCACGGTTTTGCATTTGATCAAGGGCGTGGCCACTATATTTATTTCCATTAATCGTGTCGCCTAGATTTCGGTTCTTCTGATACGGAGCATTTTTTAATTCAAAGCCTTTTTTTCCTAAAAAACCACTCTGATTATTATTCCGCTTCCCAATCACTTTCTGCGGTTTTTGGAGCTCTTTGGCAACGCCTTTGGCAGATTTTTTGGCGGATTCTTTTTGAACCTCTTTGGCAGCGCGTTTAGCAAACAAATGCTTGCTTTTTTGCCAAGCTAATTTTGCAACATACTTCAAACCCTCCACCACCAATTTGTTATTATTTTCAAACGCCGTGTTGGCCGTATGGGCAGCAATTCCAACATCCTGGCGCATGAGCAGCGCTGCGGTCGCAGCGCTTAAACGTGCCAGGTTGTGGGCGGTTTCTGTTTGTTCCTTGTTTGGCAAATCTTCTGGGCGAAGTTTGCCCTTATTTTCCAATAATTGGGGAATGCCCAACTGCCATTCCGCGACGGTTTCCCCGACCACGGCCCCGATAGCTCCCGCTGCTGCGCCTTTGCCAGGATTTTTGGGGTCGAGAATCGCGCCAGCGGCAGCGCCCGCAAGGGCGTGGCCTATCTTGTGAGTGGCAGAATCAAGGCCTTCCTTGCGGAGAATCCCAAGCTCATTGGCCACCGATGCCTGGACCGCGCTGGAGGCTGCCAGCAATCCTGCGGTTTTCAGGGCGTCCTTCGCGCTGCCGCCGTTAATCGCAAAAGAGACGGCGCCTGCTTTTAAGCCATAGCTGAGGTGTTGAGCCCCGTGGGTCGCCAGATTTTCTGCAAAATTCGCGGAAAAAACCCCGCCTTCAGGGGCGGGACCTATCAACCCAGCGGTTGCGATGGCTGTGGCGATGGATTTCAAAGCTGTAGGCTTGCCGAGGTCCTCCACCGCTTTGAAGACGTTGCCTTGGTTGTTCAAAAGGCCAAGGCCCCCTTGGATGAGAGCGCTCTTCGCGCCAGCAGCCGCGATGCCAGAGACAAAAGGCGTTGCAACCGCCGGAACCTCCAACGCACTGGCTACCCCAGCCCCAAATTTTGTCGCAATCCCCCCCGGGCCAGCAAAAAAACAAGCTTCAATTTCTTCCATAGGCGCAAGAACCCTGGCGTTCGCCAGGGTGTGGAGAAAAATCAGAAAACAGGAGAGGAGACGTCTAACTTTTTTCAAGCTCTTTCCGCAATTCTTGAATTAATTCATGATGGTGGGGGGATTGATGTTCCATCAGGTCGAACAACTGTAAAAGAGATTTTTTTGACGATAAATGCATGTTGGCGCGGAAAAGGGATAAGTATTCAGGAGAATTGAAAAGAACGGTAAAAGCTTCACTACAAAATATCGGAGCTTTTTCAAAAAATATCTCCAGACACCGAGCCAATTCCCTACAATATATATCAGCTGGATAATACTCAAGTACACTATTTAAAGATGTAAAAACCCAATCATATTCGTTTTCATCATCAAAATATTTCAACAACACTTCAATAGATGATGGATCTAGCCTCAAAATAATCTGGTCAGCGGTGTCTAAAAATTTTTCTGTGTTGTCGCCAACATCAAAATTTTGATATTTTTCTAAATCACAGTAAAGTTCTTCTAGCGTTTTTTCTTGATCATATTTCATGGCTATTTTCCCCCTTTCTTAAATAGCTCTGGAAATTTTTCCTTGTTTTGTTTCGCTACTTCCAGCAACGAGGGTCGTATTTCTTTATAAAGCCCGTCTTCCTTATAAATATCCCCTGTGCGCTTTAATGCCTTTGCTAGAGCATCTCGAGAGTCAAGGGAAGGATCAAGGTTTTTCAGCTCTTGGTGAATCCGGCGATGGCGTCCACCAGTCCCTGGAACAGGTTCTTCTACCAGCATAGCGATTCCATCATCTCTAGTTATACCTTTTTGTTTCATGTATTTTGCATGAGGCAAATGATGTGAAGATAAGTTATCTCCAGGATCGGATGCTTTTAGTAACTCCCCATGCTTCCCCACTTTCCCCTCATTAGGCAATAATTCTTTTTGTTTTGTTACTAGCGCAGGATTATTTTCTTTCCTCGCCTCTGGCTGTCTTATTGCCGCTTTTTCTGCTGCTATTTTCTTCGGGGCTACCTTCCCCGAAGGCCTTGCATGTTGCAGGTTTTTTGCGACATTGGCCACAAACAGGCCGGCAGCCTTGGCGGCGTCTTCGCTAAACCCAAGCTCAAGGGCTTTTGTTTCGGCCAATGCTGAGCTTTCCCTGGAGAATTCTGCAACAATCGCCTCGGCTTCCCCAAGCTTGCCTTGAGTGACGTGCTCGTCCACCATGGCCATGGTCGCGTCGCTCATCAAGCACAACGCCT
>JBOFRK010000183.1:0-9204 GCA_051650945.1 Alphaproteobacteria bacterium | reverse complement strand
ATTCAAGACCTTGCCGCACGTCTTCAAAAACTTTTGGAAACGCCCAAATTTGAGCTTGCTTTGGAGGAAGGTGCCTCCGCCATCAGCCTCAAGCTGTCTCAGCAACGTATGGATGTGGACCCCCGGGGGATTCACACATTGTCTCTTAATTATGGCGTGAGGATCAACCTTAAACGAAAAGGAGCCTAAAAACTATGTCACAAGACACAGAACTTGTTTTTTGGTTGGATGCCAACAAACGGGGGGATAAAAATTATCTGCCGGCTTGGTCTGCCCGGGGCTGTACCCAAACCTTTCAATACATCCAAACACCGGCTTTCAAGCGAACCGTTAACGGAGATTTGGTGGATATTGGCGGGACCCAATACCGGAAATATCGCACGACTATCAGCTGTCAAGACCGGGTAGCACCGGCTTTTGAGTCTTTTTGGAGCGGTACCCGCCTGTGGGTTGACTGCATTCAGTTGCTAACTGTCCCCCTTGCCCCCAAAGAAACGAAACTGAAATTGGGGCGCCAGCCTGTACCTGATTCGTGGTCGGCGGAGACCCTTTCCGGCGAACCTATTAAAATTTATTCGGTTAAAGAACAGGAGGTTACTCTGGAAGCTGCAGATGAAAAAGGCTATTTTAGCTATCGCCCCTGTCTTTCAATGATGCTAGCCTCTTATCAGCTGAAAACAGATGAATGGGGCATGACCGTTGGGTGGGAAATGGTCTTAGAAGAAGTTTAGAGCGAGGGAAAAATCATGGCGCTTCCATTACGAGAGACGGAAATTTTGAGAGACAAACTTTATACTTTAGTACCCGATTTAATCCCCTCCGATCTGGCCCTTTACCAACATATCCGCCGACAATATTTGATCGCAGGGGAAGGTGTGCGACGAGAAGCCTATGATGATGGAAAGGGAAACATCACCGTCGGGGTTGGCTTTAACATGGAGCTTCCACGGGCCCGGGATGATTGGGCGCGCGTGTTTAAAGACTCTGTTTCCTTTGACGCTGTTTATGAAAACCTGGCAAGCTTAACCCTTGAATCTGTTGAGCTTTTGCTGGAAGAAGCGCTCCAAACCCGGGAGCAAGAATTGAAATGGATTTATCGAGGCGTGTGGGAAAAGCTGAAACCCAATGAGCGCCTTGCCATTGAAAGTGCTTATTACAATGCCCCCAGCTTAGTGATGGGCCCGCCTACAGACAAAGCCTTGATCCCCAAAGGTTTGCGACTTTCTTCCTGCAAAGCAACTCGCTTTTATGGACACATGAAACGGTATGTGGAAAACCAAAACATGGATGCCCTGAAGCAAGGGGTGGTTGAGCTGCGTTGCCATTCAAATTCTGAGCAGGACCCGAAGATTCGGTTTGGCCTTCAACAGCGTCGTAATTGTGAAGCAGAGCTTTTGGCGTCTTATAAGGTGCAGCGGGTTTAGGGAAATAAGATGAACCCCTTCAAGTTATTTGAGCCCGCGATTTCTGTCCCAGGGTTGGCCTATCTTTCAGATTTTATTACGCCGGATCAAGAAAATGAGCTGGTAAAGGAGATTGACTTGCAGACTTGGATTTTGGAACTTAAGCGACGGGTTCAACATTATGGCTATGTTTATGACTACAAAAGCCGTCGGTTAGATTCCAGCCAATATCTGGGCCCTATGCCAAATTGGCTGAATTTATGGTGTAAGAAGCTTTGGGAGGGGGGCTTATTTCACGCGCAACCAGATCAAGTGATTGTGAATGAATACCTTCCAGGACAAGGGATTAGCCCCCATATTGATTGCATTCCTTGTTTTGGAGACACCATCGCCTCCCTCAGCCTTGGTTCAGCGAGTGTGATGGATTTCATCCACCCAACCCAAGAAAAAATTTCGCACTTGCTGGATCCAAGGAGTTTGCTGATTTTAACCCAAGAAGCGAGATATGCCTGGAAACATGGCATTGCAACCAGAAAGCAAGATAGCTTCCAAGGCGTTCCATTCAAACGGGGAAGGCGAATTTCACTGACCTTCCGAACACGGCGCCATCATAAATTCTGATTAAATTGTCAAAAATATAATTATTCAAATTTCTCTTTGCTTTATTTTGACTTTATTGCATTTGATTATATTTTAATGTCCAATGAATACATTATTAATTTTAATTAAATGTTTTGGGGCCTTAAGATAATGAAATTCTTACGAAAAAAATGGTTATTGCTTTCTTGCGCGCTTTTGGCCGCAAGCCCTTTGTTAGCAACTTTGCAAAGTGATAAGCTGCGCGAATCTTCTGCCCCTTCACCAAAGAATCTGAGCCCTAACAAGCCCATGAAGTGGGATGAGCTCTTAAAGAAAAATCCAAAAGATATTTTAAAACTTGTTAATAATTTGCCCGAGAAACTGCGCCCTAATCAGCCTGTTGGATGGCAGCATATCTCAAAAAAAAGTCCAAATGTCATTTTAAAACTTGCTAATAACCTGCCAGAGAAGCTATTCACACGTAAACCAATCAAGTGGGATGATCTCTTAAGGAAAAATCCAAAGGATATTTTAAAACTTGTTAATAACCTACCAGAGAGGCTGCGCCCTAGTGAGCCCATAAAATGGGATGAGCTATTAAATAAAAGCACAAAAGGTATCTTAGAGCTCATTAATAATTTGCCAGAAGTGCTACGCCCTAATAAGCCCGTAGAGTGGATTCATATCTTAACTTTAGAGCATAATCTAAAAGATATTGTTAAATTTATCTATAACTTGCCTGAAGCACAACGCCCTGTTGAGTCTTTGAAATGGCAGCATATCTCACAAAATAGCCCGAAAGATATATTAAAAATTTTTAAAAGTTTTCCAGAATTACAACTTGCCAAGACCATTAGCTGGCATGATATTAAAAGAACATGCAAGGGCGACGCAGAAGAAATGGCAAATTTTGTAAAAAATCTTCCTGAGCATCTAAAACCTAACACCTTAAATTTGGGGATATTTCTAAATTTACGTTCATTTTTTTTAAAGTTTGACGATCCAAGATGGTCTCCTTCCCACAAAAAATCTTTCTCTGCACTAGCTCCTGTTTTCTTCGCAACACGCGATCTTAAAAAAAATGAATTTGAAACGTGGCTCTCTTTAACCCAACTTGATCGAGTTGAGCTGCTTCGGATGTGTGCAAGGGGCGATTACTTTCAAAAGATAGACCTGCTAGCACCAGACGATTTAGACGAAGAAGGCCTTACGACTTACTTGCAAGACGCGTTGTTCCCTGGAGGTCAATGGATTGGTGAAGATTTACAAAGAACTGCAACTTATTTACAAAATAGGAGGCAGACAACGCCTGCTATAGTGGCTTTAAGGCGACTTGTAGAGGCTGCTACACCCCTCGAAGGGCGCTTGCCTCAGCTGCGAAACCAGACGGTTCATGCTTTTGAAACAGAAAGCTATTATGAAGATGCGTTTAAGGTGCTTCAGACGAAATACCCAAATCCTATCCACCTTGATGCGACGACGTTTGAGGAAATTTGCATGAAACTGGTTAGGCTGACACTAAAAGAATACCAAGATGCTTTCTCTCAATTAAAACGGCTTCAAAGGGAAGGCGAACAGGAGAGGCTTAACGTCACGTGGGCTGCCGTCTCAAGCTTAAATGACCCTGATGCGGTATTCAGTTTTATCAAAGGAGGCTTTGTTGGCCCTTGGCGCATGTACTGGGACATGAAATCTGATGCTGAAAAAATCAATGAAATCAAAAAATTAGGTGGCGAAGCGAAGATTCAAGAGATGATCTATCAAGGAAGATATAGAGCCTGCTTAAGCGGGTCTCGCACAATGTTGGTAGAAGCCTTGTCTGGCATTCACCCGGATGTTCCTTTGAGTGCAAGTAAAGAAGATATTTATAACATTTTGCTGATGAAGATAAACCCCTTCATTGAAAAGATGAAAGCTGAAGGAAAAAATGCTTCACAGTTTTGGGAATTTTTTGAGCAAGAAAATTTGGCTCAAGAAAGCCCCATGGCGACCCATGAGGCTTTTAAGGATATAAAATCTCAAATAACAGATGAGCTTCTGAATGATTATTTTGAAGAATAAAAAAATTTTAGCAGTTTGATGGTATCAAAATCTTGAAAAGTGGATGGCTCAAAAAAAGGTGCTTTCCACTTTTTTGGTTTATGATTTTTGGGAACTGGAGTCCTGTTTTTTTTGAAAAGTTGCCCTTGAAAAACCACCGTCATCGGCGTATGAGTGAAGCAAACAAGCGGAAAGGAACAAACAGATGTCTTCGGGCTTGCCTGAATTTCAAAAACCTGGCGGGGAGCAACACCCCAAGCCAGCGCATTTGCCTAAGCGGCCTTTTTTTTCATCTGGACCTTGCGTGAAATATCCTGGTTGGTCTTGGGATGTTCTGAAAAACGCTAAATTATCACGCTCCCACCGTTCTGGTGACGGGAAAGCTCTCCTTAAGGCTTGCTTGGAAAAAACCCGAAAGCTTCTGGAGATTCCTGAGGACTATTATATCGCCATGGTGCCAGGCTCCACCACGGGGGCCATGGAGATGGCTCTTTGGTCTTTCCTGGGCCCCCGCCCTGTGGATGTTTTTGCCTGGGATGTTTTTAGCAACCTGTGGTCCTATGATATCCAGCATCAGCTTCGGCTGAACAACGTGCGGGTGTTTGAGGCTCCTTTTGGTTTTTTACCTGACGGGCACCAAGCCTCTCCTGACCATGACCAAGTGTTAGCCTGGTGCGGCACCACAGCGGGGGTTTGGGTACCTGACGAAACATGGCTTTCCCCCCGGGGAGAGGGGCTTGTGCTGTGCGATGTGACCTCGGCTGTCTTTGCTACCCACCTGCCATGGAAACGCTTGGATGTAACCGCGTTTTCTTGGCAGAAAGGTCTGGGGAGCGAGGCAGCCCACGGGATGTTGGTGCTAAGCCCTCGAGCCATGGCGCGCCTCAAAGCCTCTACCCCCCCTTGGCCGATGCCCCGACTCTTTCGGATGACCTTTGAAGGCAAAGTGTTGGAAAAATTGTTTGAAGGGGAAACCCTAAACACGCCTTCTCTTTTGTGCGTAGAAGATTTCTTAGCGGCTCTGACGTGGGCTGAAACCCTAGGGGGCTTGCCGAAATTAGTAGAGCGTTCCCAGCAGAATTTTGCCACGCTGGAAGCTTGGGTTAACGCAACACCCTGGGTAGATTTTGTGGCAAAAGACCCAAAAACCCGTTCAAAAACAGCCGTGTGCCTTCAGGTGACGGACCCGCGCTTTGAGCAACTCTCCCTTGTCGCCCAATATGCTTGGCTTGGAAAATTGGCGCACCTGCTGGAGCAAGAAAACGCTGGGTTTGACATCGTGAACCACAACCGGATGCCCCCCAGCCTTCGTATCTGGACAGGGCCTACCGTGGAGCTATGTGATTTGCAGGATTTTTTGCCCTGGCTTGGGTGGGCTTTTGAAGCGATGATGGCTTAACCCGCTTACTGGATTTCTAGCATAATCTCATTGCGCCGCAGGAAAGGAAGCGTCCAGGGAGGGTTATAAAACGCAAACAGGGGCGCATCTTGGGTTTTTACTTTAGCTTTGTGAACGTAGGCCTCTAATTTTTTGAGATGGTGGGAAATGTTGTTTTCTATCGCAAAACCTGGAAAGCGAATGACAATATATTGCTTGGAAGGAATTTCAAGAAGCTTAATCCGGCAATCAACAGGCTTTGGGAGGGTTTCTAGGGTATAGGCTTCTGGCATCACGAAACGTATTGCCCAAAGATTTTTGCCTTCGGTCTTTTGCTGGGTAACAGGCGCCATCATGTCGATGGTTTTTTGCTGGGTTACGGGAGCTGTCATGTCAAGGGTTTCGTTGGGCAAATTATGGCCAAAAATATAATCTGCTAAAACCCGGAAACCATCTTTGATGGCAGCTTCGCGGGAACCCTTCACGGCTATTTCCGCCACAACCATCGGTTTGTAACGCCTGACTTGGATGCTTTCATGGTCTTGGAGAAGGACAAACTCAGGCTCTTTGGTTTTTTTCATAAAAACCTCACCAATTACAAAAGCAACAAAAACGAGGGCGGTGATCCCTAATAGAACATACAAGATGATTTTTTGCATGGCGATTATCCCTGCTTTTTATCTTTCACACAGGATACAATTTTTTTGTTTAAAAATCATAAATTTTTTTTAAAAACAAAATATTAAAGCGTTTTTTTAAGTTTGAAAATTGTCTGATAAAGGAGGTTTTATGACCCAATCCCACCAAGGGCGCCTTGACCGCTGCGTCTTGCCCCTCGAGCTTAAAAGCCTTGAATCCAAAGGTGCGTTTTCAGGGTATGCCAGCGTTTTTCATGTGACAGACCTTTGTCGTGACCAGATTCTACCCGGCGCATTCCAATTTTCCCTCAATGCATGGAAAGAAAAAGGAAAGTGGCCTTTCCTTTTGTGGCAGCACCGGATGGAAAACCCCATTGGCTTTTGGACCCACATTCGGGAAGATTCCCGGGGCCTTTTTGTCAATGGACAGTTGCTGTTGGAAATTCAGCAAGCCCAAGAGGCCTATGCCTTAATGAAAGCAAACGTTTTGGAGGGGCTCTCCATCGGGTTTAAGCCCATCGTCGCAAAAAAAGACGAGCTCCATAAGGTTCGCAAACTATTTCAGGTGGACCTCGTCGAAATTTCCCTCGTCACCTTCCCCGCAAACCCAGAAGCACGCCTCCACGACGTGCGCAACGCATAAACCAAAAGGAAACACAGATGTCAAATTTGCATATTTTAAAAGAAACCGTCGACACCCTTGGCAGAGACGTTTATGAGCTTCGGGAAACCCACGCCCAGGTTCTGTCCCAACTCCAACACAAAGGGTCCGCCGACCCACTTTTGGAACAAAAGCTGGATCGCTTGAACCAATCCATTGACCAAACCCAAGATCGCCTTAATCGCCTGGAAGCTTCCTCCAAACGCCCACTTATAGGGTCAAGCCAAGAGACGCCGTTTCAGCCAGATCAGCTTAACCATAAACACGCTTTTATGGATTACATCCGAAAAGGGTCTGAGCAAGACTTGATCTCTATGGAAATAAAATCCATGAGCGGCAACGTGGATAAAGATGGTGGCTATTTCATCCCCCATATCCTTTCCCAAGAGATTCACCGTATCTTAAAAGAGCATTGCTTTTTGAGGGAGATCTCGCGGGTAACATCCATCTCCCATGGCTCCCTTGAATTGTTGGTGGATAAAGGAGATGCAGCCGTTGGCTGGGCCAAAGAAACTGCCAACCGTGCCGAAACTGCTTCACCTGAGATTGCTAAAATCACCATCCCCGTCCATGAAATGTATGCAAACCCTCGCATCACTCAACGCCTCTTGGAAGATGCCGCGGTTAATTTGGAAGCGTGGCTGACAGAAAAAATTGCGTCTAAGATGGCTTCTTTGGAAAACCAAGCCTTTATCCAAGGAGATGGAGCAGACAAACCCAAAGGGTTTTTGGCTTATGAGATGGTAGAAGCTGCTGCGTGGGAATGGGGAAAACTGGAGTGCGTCAAAACAGGGGGAAACGGCACCCTGGGAGCCAATCCAGCTTCTGCCATTTTGAACCTTTTCCACAGCCTTAAACCCGTCTACTTGCCAGGCGCTTGCTGGGTGATGTCCCGATCTGCCCAGTCTGCAGTCCGCAACATCAAAGATACCGCCAGTGGACGCTATTTCTGGCAGCACCCTGCGGTTGCGGAAACACGCCCAACCCTTTTGGGATATCCTGTTTATGTGAGCGACGATATGCCAGCGTTGGTGACGGACACCGCAAGCAACTCTATTGTGTTTGGTAATTTTAGAGAAGGCTATCAGATTGTGGACCGGCAGGGAATTTATGCCTTGAGAGACCCTTTCAGCGCAAAGCCTTATGTAGAATTTTACACCGTGAAGCGCGTGGGAGGCGATGTGTGCAATTTTGAAGCTTTGAAAGTATTGAATTGCGGAGAATAAAATATTTTTTATAAAATTTTATAAAAAATTATTTTAATTTTTAATTATTTTTAAGTCCTTTTCTTTCATAATATATTGAAAAGCGACTACCTTTTTTTCTCTTTAATGCTCCACTTACAGCTGTAGGTGGAGCATTTTTTTTTGAAAGGTAAGCGGAGATGCTGTTTTTTTTTGCATGGGTTTTGGAGGAGGAGATTTTTGATCCAAAGCAGCACCTACGCCAAGATGAATCCATTTTCTCACTTTATCTGGAGCAGAAAGAGGGACACGGAGCAACAGCTCGGATATTGGTTAAAAATGACCTCCAACGTTTGGATATTTTTCAGCAAAAACGCTATGGGATTTTATCAATCAAGCTAGAAGATGGATCAGTCCATTGCCTGTTCAAAGGCAAATTGACGACGTTTTCAACAGAGGGAGCCTCTGCTTGTGTTTGGCTGACGTTGACGGCAGAAGCAGAAGACCTGAAAGCACAACTTGAAAAACAGGTTGCGAAACTGGAACAGCCTCCCTTTTGGGACCCCCTTTTTGTGGATGCGGACACACCCAAAGACCCTTATGAATGGATGAAAGTGCAACCCGTTGTGTTTTATGTGGACCGGGTTACGGGGAATGCTGCGGTTGGTTCTTTTTTTAAGGGAAACCAAACGCTGGACCTGAAAGATCAATTTTTCCAAGATTCTTTAAGTATCAAACCACAATTTACACCCCAGACTTCCCTTGAAATGACCCTCGAGGCCCAGTGGGTTCAGCGGGTGAGAGGCTATGTGAATTTGGGTAAGCGGATTGCTAACCTTTTTCCAGAAAAAATGATCAACACCCTCACCGGTAAAAAATTTGAAAAAGCTTGGCCAAAACCTGGAAGAACCCTTGGAAAATCAGGCTATTGGGTTGCGGTGAGCCGTTTGGAAGAAATGACCCCGCCTAAAACCGGAGGGCTTAATCTTTATCCGACGCAATCTAGACGGTTTAGATCCTATAACCCCCAAAACAATCGGACTGAAACCCACTTTTTAAAACGCTTTTGGTTTAAAGCACGGTTAATTTTAGGGTGGGATTATCGGCAAAAACGGGTGGAGAAGCTGACCTTTACCCTCACCCAAAACCTTCACCCTTTGTTTCAACAGATGGCCTCTTCCACCCCACAACCTGTTCGCGTGAGGCTTCAAGAAATCAGTCCTGCCATTTCATTCCCTTTTTGGAAACCATCACACGTTTATGAACAAGGGGAGGTGATTCAGCACGAAGGATGGAGCTATCAACGAACATCCTTCGGGAG
>JBOFRK010000182.1:0-4626 GCA_051650945.1 Alphaproteobacteria bacterium | reverse complement strand
AATTTAAACGCCCTCACAAAAGCCTCGTCCCCTTTTTGGGTTCCTAATTTAATGGGAAGAATTAAGCTTCCTGGCGCCATACCGCCATGTTTTGGGTTTTGACTAACGAGAATGCCTGAAACATGGGTTCCATGGCTTTCTGAGACAAACCCCCCTCGGGCATAAGCACGAGACTCTGCAACATTTTCGCCATGGTTGTCTGTGTTGTAGCCAACTTCTTTAAACTGGGACTGGATAAGCGGGTGGTTCGTTTCAAACCCCTCGTCAACAACGGCGACGGTAACCCCCTTCCCTTTAAAACCCAGCTGGTGAAGTTGGTCAACCTTGGTCCAAGATAAATAAGACACCGGAAATAAGGGGTTTTCTCCCCATTTTAAAGAAAAAGCTAAAAGGACTAACGCGATGACGATGCCCAAACCCCTGCTTCCCAACTGCATACAAGAAGAACCCAACAAGCCCAAAGAAACTTATGAAAAAATACTATAAGTCAAAAAAAAATTCAACCAAGATCTTTAGCCAATCGCACCATGGGGTAAAGACCTAAAACGGCCACCACCTTTGATACCAAGCTTGTTTTTCCTCAACCACTGGGGGGGGAGAGGAGGCAATCTTGGCTTGCTGCGATTCTACTTTCCCGATACGCTCAGCAAGGGTCTCTGGAACAATATACCTTGGATCAAAAGCCTTGGTAAGTTTCCCAGAGCCATTCTGCTGAATTTGGTTGGACCCATAATGGATAGGCGCAAATGTTTCGCCAGCAAGGGAAGCCAACCAACGACCCCAAAACCATTTTTTGCTAAGAACTTTCTGAACAGCCTCGTCCACAAAACCCCGCGCCATTTTTTGAACTTCAGAAGCTGTTTGCAGGGCCTCATATCCAATGTGACGGCCTTTTCCATAGAGAAAATTAACAAGCTGCGGATGGGCCACCTTCGTAAACCCAAACCACTGGAGAAGCTTTAGGCCAAGGGCAGTAGGACCATAACGATAGCTCTGACTCAAATAGTCCGCTGTTGATTTTCCAGACATATAGTAAACGGGGTCTGAGGCTACCGCGTCTTGGATCACATTATGGCGACCTACAAGGTTTTCTGCTTGTTTGGAGGCTTCATCGTCAAACACCAATGCCCCTGACATGAGGTAAGCCCGCACCCGATTGGATTCAGCATTGTGGTAATCTTGTCCCCAGATGGATTTAGCAAAATAGGTTGCAAGGTCTGCTACGGCCAACTCACCCATAGCTCCCCCTAGGCTATGTCCCACCACTGTCATGTGAAAATTTTCCGGAGATTGTTTTTTAAAGCCCTCCAACAAAGCATAAAGAGAATTCCGTGAAGAAAGGTAGCGCTCTACATAGCCTTTTGAAGCCCTCCCACCGAACAAGAAAGGCTTGCCGGCTGAATCTTTGATTTCCCTTGCAAACAGCAGCTGGCCATCCAGGTTATTATGCCAATCATACCCATCTTGGGATCCATGGAAGGCGACAACGGCTTCCCCTGTTTGGGGATGAAAGGCCACAATCCCAGGTAAATCTGTGTTCCCAGAATCAACAGCCCCGCTCACTCCAGAAAACCCAGAGATTTTCCAACCGAGTTTTTGATATTTCTCTAGGAGATTTGAAGAGGAAGCATTGCAGCCTTTAGCTAATTCATAGCTCAACTGCTCCATCTCAGCATACACCTTGGCATTTGAGAGAAAGCTTTCATCGATCTCAAAGCCCGCATCTGTTTTTGTAACCAAAGGCTTACCAACCTGAATTTTAACGGAAGCTGGAGAAAAAGCTTCTAAATCAAGAATGAGAGATGGTGTTGCATCAGTACCAAAATAGGGTTGTTTTTTTGGGACATGACAAAAGCCTTCACCTGTTAAGGAAGAATCATCGTCATGCTTCACATCAGCAAAAGCAGAAACAGAACCCAATAACGCCAATAAAGAAATCGATAGACGACCCGAAACTCTAAGCATCTTTCTTCAAACCCCTATTTGAAATATTTACAAAACAAAACTTGATTATCTAAATGAGATTAAAACAATCGATTCTTCATAATTGTATAAATTTTGTTAAATGACAATAAAAAATTATTTTTATTTGTTTTTTAATGATTTTTTATTAGAAAGAACAGGGAATATGGTTACGCTTCAGGCGTTATGTTCTTGTTTTTTTGCTTGTTAAAGGATTTTTCAGATTTTTCTTTAGCCTCGTTCAACTCTTTTTCGAGTTCTTTCAGCTGCTCCACCCGAACCAGCCCCTCCCACTCTTCTTGGAAGTGCGCACAAACCTTCTTAACCCGATGGATCCATCGCCCAAGGGTATAAAAAACTTTAGGTAAGTCTTTAGGGCCAACAATCACAAGGGCTAGAGACAAAATGAGAACAAGCTCTCCCCATCCCAACAGGTCAAACATGGGTTAAAGCTTTTTATCTTCTGCGGAGGAGGATGCTGGGGTTTTTTCCGCTTCATCCCAAAGGCCTTCTTTAAAAGCTCGTAACCCCTTACCAACGTCTGCCATCACACGGGGAAGTTTCCCTGCCCCAAAAACGATCAGCACAACAACTAACACCAACAACACATGGCTTAAACTGAATCCCATAACTTTTTATCCCTCCAAATCAGGGTTCTCACACAAATCTGTATGATCTTAACTTAAACCCATCCACTTCACAAGAAAGTCAATGACCAAGCTTGAACTATATTTAAGGTACAAGGAGATCGGACCAGGAGAAATCCCCAATAGAGACGGCAAAAACATCAGCGACAACAGGAGAAAAAACCCATAAGGCTCTACACGAGCCAAGGGACGCGCAAGGCTATCAGGCAAGAGACCCACCGCCACACGCCCGCCATCTAAGGGGGGGATAGGCAACAAGTTAAAAACAGCCAACAGCACGTTGATAGATACGCTGTAAAATAAGGTTTCTTTCAGTAATCCTTGGGCCCCCAACGGTGCCCATGAGATCCCATGAATCAAAAAAAGCGACAGGATTGCCAACATGAAATTCATGCCAGGCCCTGCGAGTGCTACCAGCACCATATCTCGCCGAGGCGAGCGAAGGTTGTCAAAACGAACCGGAACAGGCTTGGCATATCCAAACAAGAAGGGAGATTTAGCCAGAAAAAGCATCAGAGGCAATAGGATGGTTCCAAAAAGATCCACATGTTTAAATGGGTTCAGTGTAACCCGCCCCATGCGCGCCGCTGTCGTATCGCCACATTTCAAAGCTACAAACCCGTGGGCTGCCTCGTGGAGTGTGATGGCTAAAAGGGTTGGCAGAACATAAATTACCAGAGCATCAACCATGAACTTAAGCCTTATGTCATGTGGACGATATGAGGAAAGGTAGCATCCTCTGGCTATCTAAAGCAAGGTAATTTGAAAAAAGATGGGGACCGTTTATAGTCCCCACAGCATTAGGTAGCGTGTTTATTAAGCAAGTTGCTCGACTAGTTGTTCACACATCCGCACCAGCTTTTTTCTGGAACCTGATTGACGCAAGAGCAAGGCACACTCCACCAGCGCCCATCCCATTTCATGTGATTTTTCATACACACTTGTGGACAAATCTGTTGGGCGCTCCCTTGGTCCCGAATAGTGTCTGTCTCAAAAGCCGCTTTGGCAAATACATTCCCAGAAATTAAACAAGAAAAAACTGCCATAAAAGCTATTTTTTTCAAATACATGATGCATCTCCTTTGCATAGTTTGTTGTCATAACGAATTTATTTAGCGTGCTGTTATAACTTGTTTATTTTGTCAAAAAAAAGTTAACATTTGGTAATTCTGTTTGCGGGAGCTCCGAACAAAATAGGCTTGCGTAGGGAAAGGGCTTTTTGTTAGGGTACTTTTGATATCTATTTTTAAACATGCTTTGTAAGCATAAAGGAGCTTGTGCCGTGGCTGCCTATCAATATATTTATGTTATGAAAGGGCTTTCCAAAACTTTCCCCGGTGGTCGTGAGCTTTTCAAGGATGTGTGGCTTTCTTTTTTACCAGGAGCCAAGATCGGCATTATTGGTGTTAACGGAACGGGTAAAAGCACCCTCATGAAGATCATGGCGGGGATGGAGACGGAATTTCAGGGAGAGGCTTGGGCTGCTGAAGGCACTACGGTGGGTTATCTACCCCAAGAGCCTGCCCTTGAGCCAAATCTCACCGTTCATGAAAATATCATGGCAGGCTTGACCCACGTTAAGCAATTGCTGGAAGATTTTGAAACCATCAGCCAGAGATTTTCAGAGCCTTTATCAGATGATGAGATGAATGCCCTGATTGCCGAACAGGCTGAGCTGCAAGAAAAAATTGACGCCATAGATGGTTGGGATGTGGAGCGTCGCATTCAAGTTGCCATGGATGCCCTCCGTTGCCCCCCGGGGGATGCAGCCGTCACCCACCTCTCTGGGGGTGAAAAGCGGCGGGTAGCCCTGTGCCGCTTGCTTTTGCAGCACCCTGACATCCTCCTGTTGGATGAGCCAACCAACCACCTGGACGCAGAATCTATCGCATGGCTGGAGCGCTTTCTTCAGGAATACTCAGGAACCGTGATCCTTGTGACCCACGATCGTTACTTCCTCGACAATGTGGTCAGCTGGATCCTTGAGCTGGACCGCGGCCAAGGCATTCCCTTTGAA
>JBOFRK010000181.1:0-11784 GCA_051650945.1 Alphaproteobacteria bacterium | reverse complement strand
AGTTTTGTTGAAATTGTTGTTCTTCCCCCTTGCGAACAAATCTTATCAGTCCATGGCGCGGATGAAAAAGCTCAAACCCCAGTTGGATGTTTTAAATAAGCGCTATGCTTCGGATAAGACTCGCCTTCATCAAGAAATTTGGGGCCTTTATAAAAAAGAAAAGGTCAACCCCGTTTCAGGCTGCTTGCCGATGTTGGTTCAAATTCCGGTCTTTTTTGCTCTTTATAAAGTGCTGTTTGTAAGTATTGAGATGCGTCATGCGCCTTTTTTTGGTTGGATCCAAGATCTCTCGGCCCCAGACCCCACGACGTTGTTCAACTTATTTGGCCTGTTGCCTTGGACACCTCCTTCGTTTTTAATGATTGGTGGATGGCCTTTGATTATGGCAGCGACGATGTTTTTTCAACAGAAGCTGAACCCTCCCCAAGCAGACCCTATTCAAGAAAAGATGTTTCTCTACGTGATGCCGGTGGTATTTACAGTTATGTTGGCGCAATTCCCCGCAGGGCTTGTGATTTATTGGGCCTGGCATAATGCGCTCACCATTTTGCAGCAGTGGATTGTTATGTATTACTATGAGAAGAAAACTGCGTAAATACCTTCAGGCTAAAAAGACGCTCTACACCTGAATCTGTTTAGACTGTAACCAGGCGAGAAACGAGTCTCCTGATAGGGGAATTGAGATGATCCGCCCTTGGATGGTGTCACATCCCCAGGCTTTTAAGAGTTGATGCTGTTGCTGGGTTTCCACGCCTTGGGCAGCAACTTCAAAGCCAAGCTCTTTTCCCAGCTGAATGGTGTTGCGAACGATGTGCCCAGGCGCGTTGTCTTGGGCAATTTGTTGGATCAGCTGATGTCCAATTTTAAGGGTGTCAAGGGGGAAATCAGTCAAATAACGGTAAGAAAAATGTTTATACCCTGTGTTATCTATTGCAATGCCAATACCGATTGATTTTAGACCGTGAAGCGCTTTCGAAATGGTTTCTAAATCGAGTGTATGCTCATGAATATGGGAATCTTCTAAGCAAATTTGAACGCAGCCTGGTTGAAGTTTGTGTTTTTCTAAAAAAAGTTGAACCGTTTCTTGGAGATGAGGATCCTGTAAATTACTTAAGGAAAGCTTGAGGGTAAGCCTTAAATGAAAGCCCTTCTGGTTCCATTCAGATACTATTTTAAAAGCGTGGTCTAAAGTCCATCGGGTTAGGGGAGAGATAAGCAGTGTTTTTTCTGCCAAAGGCATAAATTGTTCAGGAGGGACAATGCCCATTTTAGGGTGGTTCCACCTGACAATAGCTTCCACGCCTGTTAAATTACCTGAGGTAAGAGAAATCTGAGGTTGAAAAAAAAGCGCTAGCTGGTTTTTATAGAATGTTTGATTGAGATCGTGCAGCAATTGCAAATTTTGTCGAGGAATTTCCTCAAAGGATTGGAGATAATAAGCAAAGCGCTGTCCCTGCTCGCGGGCTTGTTCTATAGCAAGGAATGCTTTTCTGCAAAGCCCTGGCCAGCTTTGGTCATCCGTTGGATATTGGGCTGAACCATAGCGGAGCTCCATGAAAACCGAAATACCTTGGAGCTGAACTACCTCTCGCATAATTTCTTCGCAACTATCCATGAGATAAGCAAGTTCTATTTTCTGATCTGCCAAAATCACAAAATGTCGTGTATCTAGGTGCCCAACAAACCCAAGGGAAGCAATTTTTTTCATTCCTTCTCCCATTTGTCGGACAAGCTTATACATCTCTTCAAACCCGAAAGATTGCTTAATTTCATCAAGATGCTTCAGCTGAATCACGACACAGCGCAGCTCTAATTGTTTGCTTTGTTTGACCCGTTTGTTAAAATAATCCTCCACGCCTGAAAAATTAGGTAGCCCTGAAAGGGGATGAATTTTTGAAAAATTTCCAAGGGTTTGTATGGTTTCTCGGTAAATTTTGCTTAACCACCCACACAAGCCTCCCACGAAAGAAAAAACCCCAAGTCTAAAAACCCATAGATAAGGGTCTTGAAAACGTTGCAAAGCAATGTCTTCTGGAAGAAAGGGGCCAACCAAGACTCCAGAAATGAATCCAGCTAAAATCCCCCATTTAATATCAAGTATTAATCCAGCCAAAATGATGGGAATATAGAGGAGGTGGATGTAAATTGTGTGGCTTCCCTCGCCAATAGAATAGATTGCATAGGTGTTGCACAGAATAAAAATTAATAAAATTAATCCAAACCAGTTACGTGTTTTATTTTTTTGAATAAAAATAAATGATGAATAATTTAGATTTGAAGATAACATCAGGAATTAATCTGTCGATTTTTGAAATTTGCCTCTAACTGTAATGCTTGTAACAGAGAGATTCTTAATTTTCGCTTAGAGGCTTTTTGAGCTTTTGAAAAACAAGCAGATTTTAAATTATAACCAACCAGCAGAAGCCATAATTTAAGAAAACGGAATCTATTTTTTGAGTTGGGTGAGGGCAATCGCAGCACGCAATTCAATCTGTTCTAGAATATCTCTCAAATACGGATCTTTTATCTGGCTGGCCCCAAGATCTTTTGTATTTTCAAAAATTTCCAGCAGGGCGGGGGGGAAATCTCCACCCAAAAACTGGGTTTGTAGCATTCCAAGCAGTCCCAAGAGGGCTTCGCCTCTTTTTTTGGCTTCCCGTTTTTTTTCTAAGCTATCTGGGATTTCTTGAATTTTTAGCAGGGATTGGGGCATGTGGATCATCACGTTTGAAGCCAAAGAGGGCGTTGTTGGGTGAGGCGAGCCAAGGGAAAAAACAGCATTCCCAAAATTCTGTTTTTCTGAAATAGCAGCTTTTGTGAGGAGAGGCCGAGAAAAACACGCATCAATTTTCATTTTTTTTTACTCTCTACAACACATTCAGCAATAATTACCCCCTATCATAAGATAAAATTTTAAGAATCTGCTTAAAAAACCTGTTTTTTTAAAAAAGGTTCAAACTATAAAGCCAGCCATTGAAGAAAAAGCATAAGGCTGATATAGAGATAATAAAGTCTTTTTTCGGGTGAAGATTTAGCAAAAAAGGTAATTTAGCGTTTCCATGTCCCTGTCTTTTTCCTATGTAGATCAAGCCCACGTTTCTGAAACCCTTTCATGTACAGGAAAACTTTGGAAACTCATCGATTATGACATACGAAAAGCCCAATACCTTATGCAAACTTATGAGCTTTCAGCTTTAACAGCTCAAATTTTAGCAAAGCGCCTTACAAACCCAGAAGATGCTCCCCTTTTTCTCACCCCGCTTTTAAAGCATCAGCTGCCAGACCCAGAGCATCTCCCAGATCTTCAACCCGCCTTAGAACGAATCTGGCAGGCGCTGCGGAAAGGAGAGAACATAGCTATTTGGGGGGATTATGATGTTGATGGCGCGACGTCATCTGCTCTCTGGGTCCGTTATTTTAGGGAACTTGAGGTGGAGGTAGAGGCCTATATCCCTGACCGGTTTGAAGAGGGTTATGGTCCTAACACAAAAGGCCTCCAAACGCTTTTTCAAAAAGGTATTCGCCTAGTCATTACAGTGGATTGCGGTACAACAGCTTTTGAGCCACTCGCGTTTGCAAAGGCCCAGGGGATGGATGTGATTGTGATAGACCACCACCGAGGAGAAGCTTTAAACCCAGCCTGTTTTGCCCTCATTAATCCTTATCGTTTGGATGTGGAGGCTGATCTTATGGAACCTTACCAGGGGCTTGCGGCGGTGGGCCTTTCTTTTCTTGTTGCGGTGGGCCTAAACCGCTTGCTTCGGCAAGAGGCCTATTTCAACAAAGGCCAAGAGCCGGATTTGATGTCGTTCTTAGACCTCGTGGCTCTTGGAACGGTTTGTGACGTCATGTCTTTGAAGGGGCTAAACCGCACCTTTGTGGCCCAAGGGCTTAAAGTGTTGGCCAAGCGCACCAATTTGGGGCTTCAAACCCTGTGCGATGTAGCGGGGTTAAACACCTATCCCACCGCTTACCATCTGGGATTTTTGCTGGGGCCTCGCATCAATGCAGGGGGGCGTATAGGAGATGCTTCCCTGGGGGTTCGCTTGTTGACCTGTGAAATACCTCGAGAGGCAGAAAAAATTTCCCAAAAACTTAACACCCTTAACCAAGAACGCCAGCAAATTGAGGCTGAACTGGAGCAAGAGGCTTGCTCCCAAGCTTTAGTCCAGCTGGAAGAGGGGGCGACGGCCCTGCTGGTTTCTGGAGAAGGGTGGCACCCAGGTGTGATTGGTATTATAGCAGGCAGGTTGAAAGAGCGGTTTCATCGCCCAACGTTTATGATCAGCTTTGAAGGAGGGCAGGGGAAAGGGTCTGCTCGCTCTATCCCAGGGTTGGACATCAGCTCACTGATCCATGAGGCTTGTCATCAAGGCCTGCTTTTAGGAGGAGGGGGGCATGCCATGGCCGGCGGATTTTCCCTGGAAAATTCAAAATTAGAAGCTTTTCAAACATTTTTACAACACAAAACAGCGGTGTTTTATGCATCCAATTCAGGGACACCGGTGATAGACATTGAGGCTTGTCTAACCTTTCAAGGGTTGTCTTTTCCTATGGTAGAAGAGATTGGGAAGCTTGCCCCTTTTGGGGCAGGAAACCCGCAGCCTCGGTTCTTATTTCAACAGGTTCGGATCTCTAAGGCTGCGCTTTTTGCGGAACAGCACGCGCGCCTCACCCTCAAGCAAGCAGATGGCTCTGGGATAGAAGGGGTTGCTTTCCGATCTAAGGATACCCCTTTGGGTAACGCTATTTTCTCAAACACCCAAAGGCCTGTAGATCTTGTGGGAACGGTACAGCTGTCCCACTGGGGAGGAGCTTCTAAAATTCAATTAATCGTAGAAGACGTGCGAACCGCTACAATGTAGACGAAACGTTCTGTTCTAGAAGATGAATTTTGTGATTTTTAAGAAATCCCCCTTGCAATTTGGGTAAAAAACGACTAGGTTTGTTTTGCCCGTTGGAAATAGGGCATTATGTTTTCCTTGCCGGTATGTCCGGTTTTCCGGGGGAGTTTTTTACCTGATTCAGGTGTTTCTTTCCGGAGATAAGCCATAAGGAGAGTCAATTTGGCCAACTATGAAATCATTTTTATTGTGAGGCAAGATGTGTCATCTGCCCAAGTTAAAGCCCTTGCAGAAGGTTATCGCAGCTTAGTCCAATCCCAAGGCGGAGAAGTCGCCAAGGTTGAATATTGTGGGCTGAGAAGCCTTGCTTACCGGATTCGTAAAAACCGGAAAGGCCACTATGTGTTAATGCACGTAGGTGCTGCTTCTGCTACCCTTCAGGAGATGGAACGTCAGTTGCGTCTCAATGAAGATATTTTACGTTTTTTGACGGTCGCGATTACATCTTTAGATCCTCAGCCTTCAATTTTGGCCCAATCTCGTTCGATCCGTGAACGTCCTTTTGGTCATAGTGGAGAACATTCTGGCGGTCGGGAGGAGCCTCCTCCTTTTGAGCCAGAATCTGAGTCTTTAGCAACCGTACCGTAGGGAGATCGCGTCATGCAGCCAACAACATCCTTTTCTCAATCAGCCTCCACTGGAGCTCCACCTAAAAAAAGTTTTTTTAGGCGTCGTAAGGTTTGTCCTTTTTCTGGTCGAGATCCCCTTAAAATTGATTATAAAGATTCGAGACTTCTTCAGAAATTCGTCACAGAGCGTGGCAAGATTATTCCTCGCCGCATTACGTCTGTTTGCTCAAAGCGGCAGAGAGAATTGGCGATTGCTATCAAGCGCGCACGTTTTTTGGCTTTAATGCCTTACGTTGGGGAATAAACACGCAACGAGAGCGGGGAACCTTTAGGGTTCCCTATGCTTCTTTAGTAGTAGGTTTGGTTGTTGTCTTATGCGTCATGATCATGTTTTATCCATTGCGTTATCCGTTTTTTCCGGTGTTTTCAGCTTTTTCATGTTGTCATTAGGGGCGGTTTTTGCGCTACCTTTTCTCTTTTTGGGCTATTTTGCCCAACTCCCCTTTTTTCTGCTTTGCTTTTTCGCATCTTACGAAGAGGTTTTGCTTGGGGGAGCCGTTGCAAGCTTGCTACATTTTTTGTTTGCAGCAGAAGGGCAACTCGTTACCTATGTTTTGCTTTATGTGACGCCCCCTGTTTTGTTTGCTTATTTTCTCAAACACCATAAATTGCTTCAAAAAAAGGGGGGTGTCCGCGCGTCTTCAAAGAAGGCGATAGCCCCTTTGATTGGTCAATCTCTTCTTCTGATGGGGTGTTTTCTAACTGTTTTTTTTCAGGTTTGGATTGCTCAGACAGATTTAGAAAAAGTCTTGGGAGAACCTTTTCAAAGGCTTGCTGCTGCCTTTCCAAAGGAAGAAGTTTCAATAAATCAGAAGCTTTTTCCTTGGGTTCAGCACTATTTTTCAGGGATCATCAGCTTTTCGTGGATGCTGATGACGCTGTGTAATTTGATGATGGCCCAGCTGTTATTCAAGTGGTTTCAAAAAAATCCGCAGTTAAATCTTTCTTTCAATTATTGGAAAATTGCAAGTTGGCAATATTGGCTGTTGGTTGCCTCCCTTGTTGGAATTGTTTTCTTTTCGGGAGATTTAAGTGTGATGGCAAAAAATTTGGCCATCATTTCTCTGTTTCCTTTTTTGTTGGAAGGCTTTTCTGTTGTACACAGAATTTACAGGGCCTTTTCAAAAGAGAGATGGGGAATTTTTGCTCTGTACGGGCTTTTAGTGTTTCTGGTGTGGCCTTTATTGGCTCTTGTTTGTTTGGGGCTTTTTGAGCCTTGGATTCATGTTCGTCGCCGTTTGGGTGATCCTTCATAAGATTGAAAAAGGAGAAAAAAAGATGATGATCAGTGTTGTATTATGTGAGAATGTTAAAAAGCTAGGAAAAATAGGCGAGATTGTTCGCGTGCGTTCTGGTTATGCCAGAAATTTTTTGCTTCCCCAAAAGAAAGTGCTGCGGGCTTCGGAAGAGAATCTTAAACTTTTTGAAAAGCAACGCACAGAACTGGAGGCGTTAAATTTAAAGAAGCTTAAAGATGCTGAAGAGCTTGCCGTTGCATTGAAAGCTTACGTGATAACCATGGTGCGTCAAGCAGGGGAAAGTGGCCAGCTTTATGGCTCCATCACGGCTAAAGACATTGCTCAAGCTTTTGAGAAAGAAGACATTGCGGTGAAGAAAGAGCACGTGGTTTTGGATGCTCCTCTTAAAGCTATTGGGCATCACACGATTCGCCTGGCGCTTCATTCAGATGTCTTGACAACGATTTCTTTAATCGTGGCTCAGTCTTCAGAGGAAGCAGATCTAGCCAAGCAGAAACTTTTACGTGCAAGCACGCCTAAGGAAGAAGAAGTTGTTTAAAAAGCGGCAGCTAGGTTTGTTTTATAAATTTAAAATTATCGGTCTGTTTTGATGTATACATCTGATTGTGTTGTGGTGATCCCTGCTCGCTTGGCTTCTTCTCGTTTGCCTGGCAAGCCTTTGGCGGACATTCTGGGGAAACCTATGATTCTCCATGTTTGGGAGCGAGCTTCCAGAGCAGGTATTGGACCTGTTGTTGTCGCTTGTGCAGATGCAAAAATTTCGGAAGCCGTTGAAAAAGCAGGCGGAAACGCGGTTTGGATTAAAGACCCTGTCCCAACAGGTTCAGATATTGTGTTTCAGGCCGTTGAAGTGTTTGACCCGGGACAACGCTATGCTTATGTTTTAAATGTCCAGGGAGATTTGCCTGTATTTGAGCCTTCTCTCTTGGCGCCCCTGCTTCGCCCGCTTCAGGCGGATGAAACCGTTTCCATCGCTACTCCTGTTGTGCGCAAGCTTGACGTGAGTGATCTAGAAGCGTCCCACGTTGTTAAAGCAATGTTTGAAACAGAGCCAACAACTCACGAAGGTGTGGTTTGGGGCAAGGCCATTGGGTTCAGCCGGATTCCCTATACAAAGCCTCTTGAGCCTTGGTATCAGCACATCGGCGTTTATGCCTACCGTAGGGAAGCTCTTGAGGCTTTCGTTGGGATGCCTCAAAGTGATTCAGAAAAACGCGAAAGCCTGGAACAGTTGAGGGCCCTGGATAATGGCTTGACTATTGCTGGCGTCGTGGTGGACGTCCCTCTTCCTTTGAGCGTTGATACACCAGATGATTTGGAAAACGTCAAAGCTTTTTTGCGGGCTCATCCAGAAAAATGTGTCGCCTAGGATCAAATGGGGGGAGTTGAATAGGTGGACTTAATTGTGGTCGGAAAAATTGTGGCTCCCCATGGCCTTCAGGGGGCTGTTAAGCTTAAAAGTTTTACTGAAAACCCCTTAACGCTGTTTTCTTTTTCCAGCTTGTTGATCTTGGAAGGGGCACCCCCCTTAAAAATCAAAAAACACAAGCCTGATAAGGAAAAGGGAACGTATATTGCGATGGTTGAAGGCGTGATATCCAGAACCCAAGCAGAAGCGCTTCATGGCCAGCTTCTCCACGTTTCAAAAGAGATGCTTCCAAATCTGGATGAAGATGAAGAAACGTTTTATCACACAGATTTGGTGGGGCTTGAAGCTCGGGGGCTTGATGGGCGCGCGGTGGGTGCGGTTTATGCTGTTCATCATGTTGGGGAAAGCGACGTTTTAGAAATTATTCCCCAGGGTGGAGATAAAAAAGCCTCTTTTTTAATCCCCTTTACCCGGAATTTTGTTCCAGAAATTAATTTATCTGAAAAATGTATCGTGCTTGATTCTTGGGAAGCAGCCTCAGAAAAAGACGAAGAACGCTAGTGGAAACAGCCCGTCGCTTTCACAGCGTCGTTTTGACGCTTTTCCCAGAGCTATTTCCAGGCCCTTTGGGAATCTCCATCCTAGGAGAAGCCCTTGGGAAAGGTCTTTGGAGCTTGGACGTTTTAAATATTCGGGATTTCGCTTTAGATAAGCACCAAACGGTTGATGAGCCTGCTTTTGGCGGAGGGCCTGGGATGGTGATGCGTCCTGATGTTTTGGATCGGGCGATTGAGGCAGGATTGCATCGAGTTCAAGAGACTGAACTAGCAAAGCCTCCCACAATGATTTACCTTTCTCCAAGGGGAAAAACACTCTCTCAAAAAAGCGTGACAGAATGGGTTGAATCTGGTATGCCTTTGGTTCTATTGTGTGGTCGGTATGAAGGGGTGGATCAGCGCATTTTAGATGCGCGGGGTTTTGAAGAAGTGAGCCTGGGTGATTTTGTTTTAGCGGGTGGGGAGCTTGCTGCCATGGCCCTTCTTGAGGCTTGTGTGCGGCTTGTTCCTGGCGTGCTTGGAAAAGAAGCTTCTCTGGAAGAGGAGAGCTTTTCTCAAGGTTTGCTGGAATACCCGCATTATACGCGCCCGAGGACATGGGGAGGGATGGCAGTGCCAGAAATTCTCCTTTCTGGGCATCATGGAAATATTAAGGCTTGGCGGCAGGCTCAGGCAGAAAAATTGACCCAAGTACGGCGACCAGACTTATGGACACGTTATCAACAACGTGGTATGAATGAGGAAAGTGAGGATTAAATTATGAACATGTTACAACAATTTGAGCAAGATCACCTGAACCGTCTTATGGAAGGGAAGTCTATCCCTGATTTTCGACCAGGGGATACCCTTAAAGTGCTCGTTGAGATTAAAGAAGGTGATCGCAAGCGTACACAATCTTATGAGGGTGTTTGTATTGCTCGGAAAAACGCAGGCATCAATTCGTCTGTGACGGTTCGTAAGATCTCCTACGGTGAAGGTGTTGAGCGGGTCTTTTCCCTCTATTCTCCTTTGATTACCATTCAGCGGGTTCGCCAAGGGGTTGTGCGCCGTGCGAAACTTTACTACCTTCGGGAACTCCGTGGTAAAAAAGCCCGTATTGCAGAACGCACCTTTTATGGCCATCAAGCGGCTTCTAAACAATCTTCAACTGAAACCGTTGAGGTTCCTTCTGTTTCTTAAGGATTTGTTAAAAAAGGGGGGGGAATGGCGTGTTTGGGGATGTAGAGATCGGCAAGCTTTTGAACGTTTTGGTAAAACAGCTTCCCCATGCTGAAGGGCTTCCTTTGCCTTTTTATGCAACCCAGGAAAGTGCAGGGCTTGATCTGTGCGCTGCTGTTTTAGAGCCCATTCTTTTGAAACCGTTTCAGCGGGTTTTGGTCCCGACGGGTTTATGCATCGCACTTCCCCAGGGGTATGAGGGGCAGATTCGTCCTCGTTCGGGCCTTGCGCTCAAGCAAGGTGTAACGGTTTTAAATGCGCCAGGTACGATAGATGCTGATTACCGCCAAGAAATTAAAGTACTGCTGATTAACTTGGGGGAGGCGCCGTTTTCTGTTGAACGAGGAGACCGCATAGCCCAGCTTGTGGTTGCTGCGTTTTCTCGTGTGGGGTGGGAGCTTTCTGCCCAACTAGAGCGAGAAGAAGGACGCGGGGGGTTCGGTTCAACTGGAATAAAGGCTGTTGTCTCCTTATAGATTGAGGGCGAGCCGCTGGTTGCTACGCACTGAAAGCAAGAAATATGTTACTTCATAACGTTTTTATGTTCTCTTCAAAAATATATTCAGTTCGGTGTAAGCGTTTGCCCTCTTCTGTTTTCTTCTATGCGATTCTTTGTTTCGCTTTTTCGCTTGCTTCTATGGAGGCACTCTCTGCCGTGCAGCCAACTGCTGCTGGATTTGCGTCCCTAAAATCTTCAGAAGTTAATGTTAGGACGGGGCCTGGCTCCCATTACCCCATTTGTTGGGTATTGGTTCGAAAAAGTCTTCCTGTTAAAATTTTGGCAGAATTTGATAATTGGCGAAAAATTGAAGATTTTGAAGGAAAGCAAGGCTGGGTTCATCAAAGCTTGTTAAACGCTAAACAAACCGTGCTCATCTTGGAAAATGACGTCATTTTGAGGAGCACCCCGTGTTTTAAAGGCAGTGCCATTGCACGCTTAGAAAGGGGTGTGATTGCCTCTTTGCTGGAAAGGCAGGGGGCGTGGTGCCGTATTAGCATAGAAAAAACAGCAAAAGGCTGGGTTCCCTGTAAGGCAGGGTGGGGGAATATTCTAGAAGAGAAAAATCTAAAAAAATAGTTCTTTGGGTTCAAATTTTCCGCAATTTTTGCACCTTAAAGCGCTTTTTAGGGCGTGCTAAAAATAGGTAAAAATTCTTCTAGGACGCCTTTATAAACGTCTTGCTTAAAAGAAACAATTTCTTGGATCAAAGCTTCAGGGGTTGACCACTTCCATGCAGAAAATTCAGGATGCTCTGTCTCTAGGCAAATATCTTTATCATTTCCCGTGAAGCGAAACAAAAACCAGCGTTGTTTTTGCCCCTTACGCGCCCGATCCCATGGTCGGTTGCTTTGGCTTGAGGCTTTTTGAGGAAAATCATACGTACGCCAATGCTGACTTTCGTGCCAAAATTCAAATGCATCTGTCCCTATTTCTTCGATGAGCTCGCGGCAAGCCGCAGCTTGATAAGGCTCTCCAAAATCAACGCCTCCCTGGGGCATTTGCCAAGCTGGTGTAATTTTGTCGATCCGTTGGCCCACAAAAATCTTTTTCTCCGGGTTAACCAGCATCATCCCAACGTTTATTCTGTAGGACACGCTTCCTCCTTATTCTATATCTTTAAGGAGCATCGTGGTGAGTCGCTTTCATCACAGCTGTTAAAGGCGCTAAAACAAAGCCCTTGGGCAGGTTTTTAACCCATGTCATTAATTCCTTAAGGACAAAGGGAGAAAGGGGTGCCACAGCAACCACAGACCCTTTATGCTGAGCAATCATTTGAATTTTTTTGAGCTCTTGGTCTATGCTTCCTGGATTGCTTCCAAAAAAGTGGTTGGCTACCAAAAAAGAAG
>JBOFRK010000180.1:0-3840 GCA_051650945.1 Alphaproteobacteria bacterium | reverse complement strand
GGTGCTGTTTTAGAGCTGTTTCGAGGCGTGCCAGTCAAGGCATTATGGCTTGAAAATATTAGTACGCAAGACATCCAGGAGCTGGCGGAGCATCTTCCACCCATCCTCCAACAGCTTGACCTGAACGGAACCGATATGGGAGAAGCGGGTGTGAGATTTCTCGCACCCTATCTTCCAGCCACCCTCCAACGGCTTAGTCTAAGCAGCAACGATATGGGAGATGCAGGTGTAACGGTACTGGCGAGCCATCTTCCGCTCAGCCTTCAACAGATTACCCTGAGAAGAAACGATATCGGGGATGCAGGTGTGGGAGCGCTGGTGAAGCATCTTCCACTTAGCCTTCAAAAGCTTGACCTGTACAACAACAGCATCGGGGCTGCAGGTGTGAAGGTGCTGGCGGCTCATCTTGCAAAATTTCAAAATCTTCGACAACTTGACCTGAGATATAACGACATCGGGGAAGCAGGTGTGAGAGTGCTGATGGCCCATCTCCCATCAACCCTTCGAGAGCTTTGCCTGGATGGAAAAAACATTAAAAATGAAGCCTTAGGCGCTTTTTTGGAGGCCGTCCCCAAAACGGGTTTGAGCAATCTCTTCATTTCCATACCTGTCGAATCACCCCTTCGTGATCCATTCAAAAACCTGCGTAATCGACACAACGTTCTTGTCACCGTAGAATTTCTGTAAATCACGCGAATACCCCTCTCCCCCCATGGGAGAGGGAGGATTTTTGGGCACAATCTATTATTTGTGGTTGGAGAGCTTCTTATTTTGGGATACTAATGAATCTCTAAAGATGGAGGGAAAAGACACCATGCCAGCGCAGCAACCCACAAAGCAAGAAGATGAAACTTTAGAACCATCGCCTGAAGGGGCAGCCCAACAGGTGTTGCAGGGTCCTGTCCTTTACCAGGATGAGAAAGGACGTTTGCTTCGTTATCAAACCTATGAGCAGGGTGTTTTACATGGAGAATCCCGCCATTATGCGGAAGACGCTCACCTTACCCAGCGGCTTTTCTATGACCATGGGGACATGCACGGGCCTTTTGAAGCTTTCGAAAGTGGCAAAATTGTTTTGGGTACCCACTATGTGAGGGGGTTGCAGCACGGACAAGCCACTTTTTATGACGAAACTGGTCTTGTAAAAATGCGCATGCATTACCAAGAAGGGCGTTTGCAGGGCCCCTGTTTAACCTATGATGAACAAGGAAATGTGCAACAGATTTTTCACTATCATGACAATGTGAAGCATGGTCCAAGCCTTATCTATTTTCCATCTGGAACTGTTTTGGAGAAAGGGTTTTATGCCAACGACCTTAAAGAAGGTTCGTTTTACAGCTTTTATGAAACAGGGGTGCTTCGGGAAGTTGCCGTTTATCAAGGTGGGTGCTTGATGGCGCGACCTACCCAATATGATGTAAAAGGCAAACCCTTATAAACATGGCCTGTTACCTTCGGACGGGGAGTTGACGTGGAACAAAGAGATAGGGGCTGTGTTAATAATGATAAAGAGGCAAAGCAGGAGGCGAGAATGTTTTTAGCAACCCTCTTGAGGATCAAGCTTTTGAGTTAGAGAATAGAGGCGGAAAAAGCTGGTCTATTTTGAAGGCGCCACGCCACTTGCTTCAAGACAGTGTTTGATATAAGGCTCTCTTCCTTTCGAACAAGCAGTTTGACAAAATTCTTTGATAGATGGTTTGGAACACATCTTTTTTGTGCAAAACCCAAGGCAAAAAGATACGAGGGCCGTTTCAAGCGCTGCATAGCCGCCGCCAACAAGAAGCCCTCCTAGGGCACCAGGAAGAACGCCCACGGCAGCTCCGGGAATACTTGCAATCCCAGAAGCTATTTTAGAACTTTCCCCATCCATAAAATTTGATGTCACGCCTGAAACCGGACCTCCTGTGTAAAAACCACCGATTTCTGCGCCAACTTCTGCCCCTGTCATCATCCCTGTCACAAGACTTAAAGGAGGAATGCTTATAGATTTTTGTTTCATGCATTGTTTAAATTTGCTGTTTATTTTCTCGTCGTTAAGATCACATTTTGCCTCGCAAAACGTTTGAAATTCTTCAAATTTACAAAGTTTTTCGCTGCAAACAATGGGGCAAAGGAGCAACCTATCCGCGTGGAGCATCTCCTCCACGGCTTCCAAGTTATCTTGGTGCAGCCTACGAGAGTTGATACCGTCTTCTCTGGCAAAAGACGCGTTTGCAAGCATAAGCATTAAGAGGCAAATGGCTATTTTTTCTCTCTCTAACATGGCTCAAATCTTCCTGATTCTGTTCACTTTATAAAGAAAAGATTAGCAATAAGATATTGATAAATAATAAATTATTTCATTTTATTGATTGCTGAACCCCTTGAGTAGATCTAGACGCTATGGGCGTCCATTCCACTCTAAAAATCTGGCGAGGAACATATAGTCTGGGTAGTAAAGCCCTTGGGTTGGGTCTGCTTGGGGGTAATAGGGTGTTGTTGCCTCATCAAAGGCCTCAATTAACCGTTGGAGGCCTTCCCATGCGTCTTCAGCCAGTTCCTGGGTGGAGGACTTCAGAGTTTTAATATCTCCTCCCTCCAATCGGCCGGAAACATGCCAAAAATGCAGCTGCCCCAGCTGAAGATTTTTCACCGCAATGTCTTGAAACCCGCCTTTCCACAGCATCCCTGCTTCCAAAGGCAGCTGAGGGGCATAGCCCAACACGACGTCACGCTCAGCAGGGGGAAGACCTGTTTTATAGTCGATTAGGTCCACGGTGCCATCTTCAAACACATCCACCCGGTCTGCCCTGGCTTTGAGGCGGAAAGCCCCCCCAGGCGCCTCAAAAACCACCGTCGCGTCTACTTCTGTGAAGGTTTTGTAGGGACGTTGCTGAAGGCGCCGCTGGCGTTCTGTCTCTAAAAACCACGACGCCATTTTCTGAAAACGTTGCCACCAAAAGGTTTGTACCGCAGGTTTATGAAAAAAAGGCGCCAATTTTTCTCTCCCCAACGTCAAAAGCTCTTCCAGCGCTGTGGGCGCAAACAGATCCGCATCCTGGCTTAAAAACAGATCAAACACCTGGTGCAGCAACGTGCCTTGCAGCGCATGATCGGGGGAAGCATTGAGGGGGTCCAGAGGCTTTAACCTCAACACATGGCGCGCATAAAGGGCATAAGGGTCTTTTCGCCACATCTCAATTTGTGTGACGGAAAGTTGGCGAGGCCTTGTGTGCACAGGGGGGCATGGTGCTGGGACCTGAATGGCTACGGTGGTTTGGGGAGCATCCAGAGCTAAAGCCCAGTGGCGCCACAGGGTGTCCTCTTTCCAGCTTTTCCCTTCGGCCTTCAAAAGGGTCTCCAACCTGGCCAAAAACCGAGAGGGAACCGTGGGCGTCCCCCCAGAGCGCAACGCACGGGTGAGTACCACGGTTGGGTTTCCAAAGGTCTGGCAAAAATCATGGGCGGACAAGCCAATTCTGCGCTCCAAGGGCGGCATCCCTATATCATCTCGCATAGGTCGGTTCAGCCATGGACCATTGTTGGGAAGCGGCGGCCACGTCCCCTCATTAAGCCCCCCTAAAATAACCGTATCCGCTTGGAGCAGGCGCGCTTCCAACGTTCCCAAAAGGCGAATGCGCGGGTGGGTTGGGGGCTCCGGTGGAAGCGACAGCTTTCCCATGAGCAGCCATATGCCTTCCAGCGCATCTTCCAGAGAAACCTCTGGGAAAAACAGGGAGGCTTCCTGAAGGCTTTCTAAAAAAGACGCTAGAACGGCCCGGGCTTTGGGGGAGGCAAGCTGAACCTCTGGAGGAGACAGCCGATGGATCACATCCCCAAGAGCTTGCACCCACTGGGAAA
>JBOFRK010000179.1:0-1424 GCA_051650945.1 Alphaproteobacteria bacterium | reverse complement strand
GTGCCAGTGCTCTTTTTTGCTAAAGCCCCAAAAGCCGATGCTGCCTTCCTCACCCACCACTGCGGGGCGGAGTGAAGCCGAAGAGCTTCGCCTGAAAGCCCAGGAAGGGCTCACGCGTCGCCTGGAGACTCACGTGTTCATGCCCCACATGGAACAGGATGAACGCGAGACAAAGCAGAAGCTCTACCAAGAGCGGCTTGCCTATGAAACGGATATGATCATCCAGATGGGGTTTGCGGGCTATTTCTTGATTGTGGCTGATTTTATCCAGTGGGCTAAATCCCAATCGATCCCGGTGGGACCTGGACGTGGTTCAGGGGCAAGCGCTCTGGTGGCCTGGGCATTGACCATCACTGATGTCGACCCTATCCGTTTTAATCTCTTGTTTGAGCGATTCTTGAACCCTGAGCGGGTCAGCATGCCTGATTTTGACGTTGATTTCTGCCAAGAACGACGGGATGAGGTGATTGCCTACGTCGCCCAAAAATATGGTGCGGACAAGGTGGCCCACATCATCACCTTCGGAAAGCTCCAAGCCCGCGCTGTGTTGCGAGACGTGGGTCGTGTGCTTCAAATGCCCTACACCCAAGTGGACCGCATTTGTAAACTCATTCCTAACAACCCTGCCAGCCCTGTCACCCTGGACGAGGCTATTTCAAAAGATCCCCAACTTCAAGAGATGGAAAAAGATCCCCAAGTCAAACAGCTCCTCCATTTTGGACGACAGCTGGAAGGCCTTTACCGTCACGCTTCCACCCACGCGGCCGGCGTTGTGATTGGGCAAGAGTCTCTTGAAAACTTGGTTCCCCTGTATCAAGACCCGCGCTCTAGCATGCCTGCCACCCAATTTAACATGAAGTATGTAGAGCAAGCTGGCCTGGTGAAATTTGACTTCCTGGGGCTCAAAACCCTCACGGTCATGCAGCATACGCTGAATCTGCTCCAGAAACGGGGCATCACCGTCAACCTTTCAGAAATTCCCTTGGATGATGCCCTGACCTTCGTTCTGCTCAACCGCGTTGAGGCCGTGGGCGTGTTCCAGGTTGAAAGTGGCGGCATGCGCGATGTCTTGCGAAAGCTCCGCCCAGAGCGGTTTGAAGAACTGATTGCCCTCGTTGCCCTCTATCGCCCCGGGCCCATGGATGATATTCCGCGCTACCTCGCCTGCCGCCATGGGGAAGAAAAAGTTCACTACCCCTACCCCTATTTGGAAAGCATCTTGGAAGAAACCTTCGGGGTCATGGTTTATCAAGAGCAGGTGCTTCAGATTGCTCGAACCCTCGCAGGGTACAGCTTGGGAAGCGCAGATTTGCTCCGCAGAGCCATGGGAAAAAAGATCAAATCAGAAATGCAAGCCCAGGGTCAAGCCTTTGTAGAAGGAGTCTTAGCAAACCATGGAGGGACAAAGGCCCAAGCTTCCCAAT
>JBOFRK010000178.1:0-4675 GCA_051650945.1 Alphaproteobacteria bacterium | reverse complement strand
CGCTAAAAATACTTCCTCCTTCCTTGCGGCAACCCACATTCGTTGCCTTGCACTTTGGTTTAATGTCTCTTGACGACACTATCTAGCTGCTTGAGCTATTTTTCTAAAATGAGGCTCTGGGAGAAGGCGTATTCAAGTTTTTTTCAACAAACTTCGCGACACTTGAATCCTTGCCATAAATATCTTTAGCAAAAGATGCTCGGCCATCATCTCGAACCCAAACGGTCATATAGGTGAGATAAACAGGAAGGGAGGTTTTGAGGGGAATGCTTTTGGTTTTATCGCCCTTGGTTTCAGTTTCAAGAACTTTCCTAGACCACTGGGGTGAGTCTAGAACAAAGGAGGCAAGCTCTAGAGGAAACGCAACACGGATGCAACCAGAACTGAAAGCTCTTTGGTAAGCGCTAAACAATTTTTGGTTTGGTGTTCCGTGTAGATAAATGCTGAAAGGATTTTGGATGTGGAATTTAATCTTACCTAAAGCATTGTGAGCTCCTGGAGATTGCTTGATCACATAAGGAAGCGAAGAACTTCCATGGTAGGCTCCCCAATTAACATCTTCTGGGCTAACTTCAGCGCCATCCTTTGTAAAAATGCGATAATTTCCTTTGCTAACGAGGGAAGGGGTTTTTGAGAAAAGGGGCACTTTATCTTTAACAGCGATGCTTTGGGGAACAGTCCAGGATGGGTTAAGCACGATGTGAGTCATGTTCGCGTTAAAAATGGGTGTTTTTCGATAAGCCTTCCCCACAATAATTGGCATTTTAAGGGACATTTTTCCATCCTTTACGCCATAGAGCTCATAGGTGGGAATATTGACGATCACATACTTGTCTCCAAGGTCTTGTGGAAGCCAGCGCCACCGCTCCAGGTTTAAAGTGATCTGCTCGATCCGCTTTTCAACCGGGATATTCAAAGCTTCCAGCGTTTCTTTGCCTAAATTCCCATCTGGCTTTAACCCGTGGGAAAGCTGAAAAACCTTAAGGGCCTTTTGAATGGATAGATCAAACAGGTCTGAAGTGATATCTTCGCCATCCATCGCATCTTGCATCACAAGTTGCTGTCGCAACTGGGTTACCCAGATGTGGCGATCCCCCAACTGGGCTTTTATGTTTAGGGGAAGTTTAGGCCATCCGCCCTGTTTTTGTTTTTCCAGGTATCGCATCAAAGTTTTTTGTAAAGCTTGATACTGGGAATGATGTGGTAAAACTTGCTCCAACCAGGGCTGTTTTTGATATTCAAAGCTTTTGCGCAGCAGTGCAACCTCATTAAGCTCTTTCACTTTGATATAAAGCTGGCGATCTAAATTTTTAAGGTTGGTGCGTTCCCCACCAATCAAAGCAATATAATCCAGGACAGCCAGGGTGAGGTGATAATCTAGATTTGCTAGCTCTGATGGGTTAAGCTCAGCCGCTATGCCAATTTGTGCAAGTAAATCTTGGTACCGTTGTGGTCCAATGCCGTGGGTTTGAGCTGACGCTAGCGCGCTGGTTGCTTGTTTTCCTTCAGGGGAGAGTTTATTGTCTGAAAACCAAAGGGGAGCCCCTTGGCGCGCTTCATACCATTGATCAAGAGCTTCGCGGTCAAAAGAAAATGGAGAGGCGCTTTTAGAGGATTTTGTTGGGTCAGAGGAAACCGTATACGCATCGCTTATTAAGCTCCACCCCATCATAAAGAATAAAAAAAAGAAACGCGATAATTTCATATTATATTCCCCAACCGCTAGTTTTCCCAAATTACTGTTTTTATTTGCCGAAAACAATAATTGATTATATCAACTATTATCTAATTATTTGTAATAAAAAAACATTAATAAAGGGCGGGGTGTTTATCTGAAGAATGGTTGATCAAGCAGCGCAGGTCGGTCATTGCGATCATGTGCGCACACGTTTTTCGCGCCTTAAGAACAAGCACCGCGCACCCAGCATCGGTTGTATATTGTTGAAAAAACCCACGCCTATAATAGACCTCTTGTCGAATTCCTTTTATGGGCCGATGGGTGCGTCACCCAAGGGGAAAATCCGGTGCTCAGATCCTCATGTACCCTAAGTACGACTGAAGGTCTTGCGCGTCCTGAAGTTCCTGCCCCTCAGTTCCCTAAAAGTGGTTTCGACAAGAGGTCTAATGATTTTATGTTGCCTAAGCTATATTGATTGGAGATATTCTTGGGGGGGCATTAGTAGAGCTCCTCCACGGGAACCTCTTTCAATAACATTGAGGACACAAGCACATCTCCTGGCGTCGGGGTAGAGAGAAAACTCGACGCGAGCGGTGGCGCTTGCCCAACGGAAAAGCACCCATTTTTTGCGGGGTGACGATGGATTAAAGATAAAAAATGCTAGATTGATTCTTGGCTTTTTTTTGGATATGGTGTAGGTTCGTTTGGTGGTGCATTTCCCTTTTCAGCAGGAGGTTTGCGCGCTTATAGGTTGTTACCAGGAGCATGTTTTATGAGCATAACGGCAGTATTAGAAGTAAAATCTCGTATCAAATCCACAAAAGGGGCTGTTCGGTCTTCAAGAAAAGAGGGACAGATTCCTGCAGTTTTGTATGGTGGTGGAGAAGATCCTCAATCCCTCACATTGAATTTGAAACAAGTCAACCGTGAACTGGCCCAGTCTGGTTTTTTCAGTCGTTTGTTTGAGCTTCAGCTTGAAGGGGAAAAAGTGAATGCGTTGGCTAGGGATATACAGTTTCACCCTGTGACAGACGTTCCCTTGCATGTAGATTTTTTGCGCGTTTCCGGGGCTTCTTATGTAACGGTTGCGGTGCCGATTCGTTTTATCAATGAAGATAAATCTCCGGGCCTTAAAATGGGGGGTGTTTTGAACATCGTCTTGCATGCTTTGGAAATTTCTGTCCAGGCAAGCCTTATTCCTGAAGAATTAGTTATTGATTTAACAGGGCTTCAGATTGGTGAGGTGATCCACTTGGATCGCATTAAGCTGCCCGAGGGCTCAAAGGCTTTGCATGCTGAGCGTGATGTTACCGTTGCCACCATTGTTTCGCCTTCTGGCTTGAATGAAAAAGCGGCAACAGGGGCAGACGCTAAGGAGGCTTAGAGCTTATTTCAGGGGAGAAGACTTGGTTAATTGTAGGGCTTGGAAACCCAGGCCCGTCTTATGAGCTAAACCGCCACAACGTGGGGTTTCAGATTCTTGATGCCATTGCGTCACACTATCATTTCCCGGCGTTTCACCTAAAAAACCAAGCCCTGTCTTCTAAACAGCTGATAGGGAATCAGCTGGTTTTTTTGCTGAAGCCCCTCACTTTTATGAACCTTTCGGGAAAGGCAGTGGCCCCTTTCGCCAGATTTTACCATATTCCGTTGAATCAAGTTTGGGTGGTCCATGATGATCTTGATTTGGCCCCTGGTAAAGTTCGGGTGAAGCTTGGGGGAGGAACAGGCGGGCATCGCGGTTTGCAAAGCATCGACCAATCTTTGGGAAAAGATTATGGAAGGTTGCGGGTGGGGATTGGACACCCGGGGCGTCCCGAACGTGTTAACGATTATGTGCTGAAAAATTTCACTCCCCAAGAAGAGGTTTGGCTGAAGCCGCTCTTAGGCTATTTAGCAGAATTTTTCCCCCTTTTATTAGAAAGCAAGACAGAGGCCTGTGTTTCAAAGGTAATGCAGGGAATGCAGCCTTACTTACCCCCTAAGTGAAGGAGGAAGCTGTATGATGGTGCCTGATTTTTCCCATGAAACACGTATAGGTATGTTTCCTCTTGCGGGAGTAGATGAGGCAGGGTGCGGCGCGTGGGCGGGGCCCGTTGTGGCGGCTGCCGTAATTTTTTTGGATCTAGAACAGCTTTCATCTGACCTACACGTGTGGATCCAAGATTCCAAAAAATTAACGCCCCTGAAGCGAGCGCAAGCTTACCAGCGTTTATGCGCCTATCCAGAGGCTATCCTATGGAATGTAGGCATTTCAAGCGTTGAGGAGATAGAGCAGCTCAATATCCGAAAGGCAACCTTCTTAGCGATGAAGCGAGCTGTGGATGGGCTTTCTGTCCAACCCAAGGTTGCGTTGGTGGATGGTATTGCAAAACCAACCCTCAAGGGCTGCGACGTGCACATGTTGGCGGGGGGAGATTCAAAAAGCCTTTCGGTGGCGGCAGCCTCTATTGTTGCAAAGGTAACCCGAGATCGCTTGATGGAAGATCTCCATATCCAACACCCGCAGTTTGCCTGGAACCAAAATAAAGGGTACGGAACCCAGGCCCATCAAGAAGCCCTAAAAACCCAAGGGGTGACGCTCCATCACCGCCGTGGTTATGCACCGATTGCTTGTTTATTAGAAATAATGGGGAGTTATGGATGTTTGGGCTGACGACTCACCACCCGACGGGATTTGAATAAACTCTAAAAAAGGCATAAAGTTTTTTAAATTTTGAAGAATTTGGACCTTTTTTTGATTGATCCTTCATCCGATCTTAACATGAACCTAATCTTTTGACGACACTAATTTAGTCGACCCTGAAGAAAGGGATTAGGGTCGAGGTGAGGCCGAAAGTGTTCGGGTATCCAGTTGGGGTAGGCGCAGAGCGATGGCGATTAAAAGCATAAAAAAGGATAGGATCTTTCTCAAGATCATCCTTAAATTGTGCCCCACAGCACATAGCAGGGCATTCAAGGCGCCACCGAGCGTGCCTTTGAGGAAGTTGCGGCGTA
>JBOFRK010000177.1:0-3225 GCA_051650945.1 Alphaproteobacteria bacterium | reverse complement strand
AAGTGGGGCTCTAAAAGGCTCCATACGTGATCTGAAATATCGTGACGTCGATGAGAAGCTGTCATAAATAAAACCTTTTATTGATTGATTCTACATATCATCCTAACATAAAAAAAATCTTTTGACGACACTATCTAGGGAAGGGGGAAGTTGTTCATCAGGTACGTTCTTTTTCGATTGGAGACAGGATTCGGTTTACCCGCAATGATCGAGGGCTCGGCGTTCAAAACGGGCTTCTTGGGACGGTTGAGTCGGTCTCAAAGCAAGCTATGCGTGTTCGCGTTAGCGATCCTTCAACAGGGGACACGGGTAGGCTTGTTTCGTTTTCCCCAAAGCTTTACCCGTACCTTGACCATGGTTGGGCGTTAACGGTGCATCAGTCTCAAGGGGTGACGGTTGACCGAACGTTTGTGCTGGCTTCGCCTGGTTTTTCGAGGAATCTGACGTATGTTGCGCTGAGTCGTCACCGGGTGGACGCGCAGGTATTTGGAGCTGTTTGCGAGTTCAAAACACATGAAAATTTGATAGCTTCTCTCTCCAAGACATCGGAGAAGCTTGGCGCGCTTGACTATGTAGAACCTGAAGCGGCGTCTGCACTTCAGGAACCTCCGTCTGGGGCTTTGGAAGTTGCATTAGAGAAGCTTTGGCGTCAGTTAGACGCTATTCAGTTTGTCACGCTTGAGGTCTGGCGCGAGGTTCGGCGTTCTTTTCTGGAGCGATCGACGTCTTCGGAAATCGTCTCTGAGATTCGCACGCCTCTTCCTGAGTTGAGCGAGGCCTCCAGAGCGCGCACCTTGCTTGCAAGCAAGGTGCGTCCATCCGGTGCTCTTTCTCACACCTCACTTGAGAGCTTGCACCTATTTTTATCGAAGCATCTCAGTCTCCCGACATCGCTTCGGAGTTTTTCCGTTCCCTCGCCCAAGTTTTTGCAGGCTTTTTTGAAAGATCGTTTAGAGGAATTGGTGGCTTCTGAGTCTCGTGGATTGTCTGCTTCTGCAACCCTTTCGGAGGTTTTGGACGTTCGTGTGGAAGCTCATCGAAGAGGTGTGATAGAAGCGGTTCTTTATCAACACCTGCTTCAAATATCTCCTCCTTCTAGACCTTTCAACGCGCAAAAAACAACGTATCTTTCTCCCAAAGATCATCCTTGGTTTTATGAGGTGATCGATCGCGCCAGTGAGCTTGTCGCCCTCCAAAAAACCCAGCAAGAAAGTCTTGAGCCGCTCTTCAAAATCTGGCTTGCTTCCGCATCGTCCGATTTGCAGAAACTTATTCCCTACGCGACTTCTTTTTTGGAGCATGTGGTGACGCTTCATTTTTATACGGGGAAATTGCCATGTGTGGAGCATCTTCGTGGGACTTCAACCTTGATTCTTACTTCCCGTTTATCTCCTTCCAAAGAAGAGAAGATGCTTCAAGAAAAAGATATCTCCCCTCAAGTAGAAGCGGCAGTCCAGCGCTATCAAACGCGTCTGGGAGTGGAGCGAGTTTTAGAAATTTTCCAGGACAAGTCTCCCATATCTTCTTTTATTTCTGAAGTGCTTCCCCCTCAAGAAGCCCGAAATTTTGAGATGATCTTGGCTCAAGCCAACAACGATCTCCAGCGCTTCCAAGAAGCCGCCCGTCAACGTGAGCAAGCGTTAGGACGATGAGAGATCAGAATTTTAAGATGCTGCGCAATTATTATAATGTTGCTTTGTTCAATGATTCCAAACATTCCTTAAGAATATCTATTTGATCTTTGCTAAATACGACCATTTTTTTGAGCACTTGATAGTTTTATAGATTTCTTCGAAGTTGGTGTTGATGTTTTTTAGCGCTTGATTGAAGGCATCATACTTTGGGGCGTTGTTCTCGCTTTTGCTATCTTTATAGCAAACCAAAGGAAAACAACCTTTTGTTTGATTATTTTTTTATTTTAATAAACTAAGTATGGAAAAAATATTAACCAATTAATAATAAACAATTTTTAAACCAAAGCTCGCATCGTTGATGTAGCTGTTTCCACGCAACTTGCATTATGATATATATGTGTGATATCATTCTTTCATAAGGTGACGCTTGATGAGGAGAATGCTGAGATGACAAGGGTTTTGATTGATCTGCCTGAAAAACAGCTTAAAAAATTGGACGAAATTGCAGTTTCGGAACATGCTTCAAGGGCGGCTGTTGTGCGAACTGCGATTGACGCGTTTCTTCAAAAAAAGAGGCAAACACGTATGGAAGATGGTTTTGGGCTTTTAAAAGGCATCCCGCTCAACGCCCTTGAAGTACAGCAAAAGCTGAGAGATGAGTGGTGAGAGCGCTTTTTGACACGAACATCATCATCGACTATTTGAACGGTGAACCCCAGGCACGCCAGGAGTTACAGCGTTATCAAACACGTACCATCAGCATCATCACCTATATAGAGGTTTTGGTTGGCTTGAGAGAGCGTGACGAGGCCTTTGAGAGTGTCAAGGCTTACCTGATGTCCTTGGAGATCATCCACATCAACCAGGACATCTCAGATTTGGCGATTGAAATCCGGCAAACCTATAAACTCAAAATCCCAGACGCGCTTATTTTAGCATCAGCACAGCATACGCAGGCCCTGCTTGTCACCCGGAATACGAAGGATTTTAGCTCTGACATTCCCATCATACGGGTCCCTTATGAATTGGGGCGCTCTGCTTAGATTGAGTCATGTCTTATCCTCTAAAGGTTCAATGTATTTTGTAATCGCTATTTTAAAGTTACAAGGACTGTTGAAATTACTGAATCGAACATCGTTTGCTCCTTAAATGTTTAAATACAAATAGATTCTTCACTTCAAAATATATAAGCATCCATGTCCAAAATTTTGATCTTTCATCAATTAATCACGCATCGAAAACGAAGCCTCTAGCTTCTTCGGCAGCGTCTGATAAGAGAGGGAAAGACGTGTAATGGAGATTTTTCAAAAAATATATCGAAAACACTTACCCCGTTGAGGCAGCCACGGCCTGAACCCCAGCTTTGGCGGTAGAAATCTCCTCAACAGGCACCAAAACCCTGGCGTTCGCCAGGGTGTGGAGGAGGAGGAAAAAGCAGGAGAGGAGGCGCTGGATCACCTAATTTGCTCTGTTTTCAAAGCAATTTGTTCTTCCACCCTATCCAGAAAAAATTTACCAAAATCTTCAGCAACAATTTCCAAAACAGGTGTTTCTTCATAGCCACCCAAAGGCCAGGCCACCACGGGGCACT